>CAIUOD010000013.1 GCA_903900775.1 Candidatus Adlerbacteria bacterium
AGGTCGAGCGAGAGGCCGTAGTTGGAGGAGTTGATGAGAAGTGCGCGCATCGCGTCGATGCCATAGGAGAGCGGGTCGAAACGCGCCACAAAAGAGAGCGCCGCGGGCGCGTTTTTGAGCGGGAAGAGCGCACCGGAGAGGAAGAACAGTGGCATCACCATAAAGTTCATAATGAGTTGGAATCCCTGCATGTCGCGCAGGAGCGAGGCGACCACCATGCCGAGCGCCGAGAAGAGCGAGGCCACCAAGAGCATCACGAGCAGAGCCTCGGGCACGAGGGCCCAGCTGTAGGGATGAAAGCCGACAAAAAGTGTCAAAACGAGGACGATAAAACCTTGGAGCGCTGCCACCGTTGCGCCGCCTAAGGTCCGCCCGAGCATGATGTTGAAGCGCGAGACCGGCGCGATAAGTGTTTCTTTAAGAAATCCAAATTGCCGATCCCAAATAACCTGCATGCCGTTGAATATCGAGGTGAAGATGATAGACATGCCGATAATGCCAGGCGCCAAAAACTCGATATAGTTGCCCTGGCCGGCGGCCGCAAAAACCGAGCCGAGCCCGTAGCCGAGCGAAACTAAATAAAGGAGCGGCTGGCCAAGCGCGCCCACGATGCGCGACTTGGAGCGGAGGAACCGCTTCATCTCGCGCAGCCACATGATGTAGATAGTGCTCATATTTTTTTATTTCCCGCGATGGGCTCGACCCATGGCTCGTAATCTATCGGTGGCGCTCGCTTCTTCGTGGCGGATCTCACTGCCGGTCAATTTAAGGAAAGCGTCTTCGAGCGTTTGTGTACCTGTCTGTTGTTTTAATTCGTCGCCCGAGCCGGTGGCGATAATTTTGCCATGGTCGATGATGGCAATGCGCTGTGCCACCCGATCGGCTTCGTCGAGGTAGTGCGTGGTGAAGAAAATCGTGATGCCTTCCTCGGTGTTTAATTTTTCGAGATATTGCCAGAGGTGATTGCGCGTCTGCGGGTCGAGGCCGAGTGTCGGTTCGTCGAGGAAGATGATGTGCGGGTGGTGCAGGAGGCCGCGCGCTATCTCGAGCCGCCGCTTCATCCCGCCAGAAAAGTTGCGCACATAGTCATTTTTTCTTTCAGAAAGTTCAACAAACCCTAAGAGTTCTTCAGTGCGCGCGCGGCGGAGCTTCTTCTCTATCCCATACAGCACGCCGTGGAATTCCATATTTTCCCACGCGGTTAAGTCTTCATCGAGCGACGGGTCTTGAAAGACGATGCCAAAGGATTGCCGCGCGGCGTTGGGCTCGAGAACGGGGTTGTGCCCGGCCACCTTGAGTGAGCCATGCGTCGGGGTGAGCAGGGTTGTGAGCATTTTTATCGTCGTTGATTTGCCCGCGCCGTTGGGGCCGAGAAAGGCGAAGCGCTCGCCGCGCTTTACCGAGAAGGAGATGTCATCGACCGCCGTGACGTCGCCGAAGCGTTTCGTCAAATGCTCTACCTCGATGATGTTTTCAGTTTCTGACACTCGTGCAGTGTAGCATAGTGGCCTTGTGCTATACTTTTTGCATGACAAAAACGAAGTGGTGGGCGGCTGGCATTTTAGCGGCGGTGATAGTCGCCTTTGGCGGCGGGCTCTGGGTTGGGGTGGCGACGCACGCGCTCAGTTTCGCTTCGGCGCAGGTGACGGCGGTCTCGGGCACCCAGCCGGCAGATGTTGATATGGGCCAATTCTGGCAGGCCTACTCGCTGCTCAATCGGGATTTCGTTCAGACACACGGCTCCTCGACCCCCACCACGCAGAAGGAAATTTATGGCGCTATCTCGGGGCTTGCTTCAAGCTTTGGCGACCCGTACACGGTCTTTATGCCGCCGTCGGATGCCGCGATCTTCCAGAGCGATATCAGTGGCACTTTTGGCGGGGTCGGTATGGAGATAGATAATAACGCGCAGGGCCAGCTCGTCGTGGTCTCGCCGCTCAAGGGCACGCCGGCCGCCGCGGCCGGTATCGAGAGCGGCGACATCATCCTCCAGATTGGCACGACGACTATCATGGGTCTCTCGGTCCAAGACGCGACCATGCTCATACGCGGGCCCAAAGGCACCACGGTGACCTTCCTCATCCAGCGGCAGGGCCTGCCGAAGCCGATCACCATATCGGTCGTGCGCGACACGATAAACATTCCTATCATCGACACCAAAGCACAGAGCAACGGCATCTTTGTCATCTCGTTCTACAGCTTCTCGCAAAACTCGGCCGACCTCTTCCGTGCGGCGCTACGGCAATTCTTGCAGTCCGGTGATCACAAACTCCTGCTCGACATGCGCGGCAATCCGGGCGGCTATCTCGAGGCGGCGGTCAGCATCGGGAGCTACTTCTTGCCGGTAGGCGACACGATTGTCACCGAGGATTATAAAGGCCATCAGGCCAACATCGTGCACAGCAGTTATGGCTACAACGTTTTTGCCAGCGATCCAAAATTCAAAATGGCAATCTTGGTTGACCAGGGTTCTGCCTCGGCGGCCGAGATACTCTCCGGCGCGCTCCAACAGCATGGCGTAGCAAAACTCGTCGGCACACGCACCTTCGGCAAAGGCTCGGTGCAGGAGTTGATGGATTTAGGCGGGGGAGCCGAGCTCAAACTCACGGTGGCGCGCTGGCTGACCCCCAACGGCACCTCGATCTCGGCGGGCGGCCTCACGCCGGATATCCAGGCGACCAGCACTGACGCCGATAAAACGGCTGGCCTCGATCCGCAAAAAACCGCCGCTGAAAATTACCTGCTCGGGAATTAAAAAGTTAAGACTATGATACCCCCGGCTGGCAAGGCGCCGGGGGCTTTGTTCACGCTGCAAGCATTCGTTCGGCCCGGTTCAGTTTCCAACTTTCACGGTGGCCGTCGTTGCAGAAGAAAACCGTTCTACCGTCCACCACCTCACACTTGAGAGACGGCACTTCAATTGCGGGCCATTGAAAACGACAATACCCACAGACCCGCGAGCCTGCCGAGCGATCCTCGTTATCTTGCATGGCACTGTCCTCCTAATCCCACACTACGCCCGGGGGCGCTCATTAACTAGCACAATCGCTAGCGGCATATAGTTTGATTTTATTGTCAATTCTGCTACAACTAAGACATGAAAGTAATACTACTCAAAGACGTTCGCGGGGTTGGTCTACATGGCGAAGTGAAGAACGTGGCCGATGGATATGCCGTTAATTTCCTCTTTCGTCAATCGCTCGCCGAGCCGGCAACCGACGAAAAAATAAAAGAAGTCGAAGCGCAAAAAGTTGCCCGCGAAGATGAGGTAAAGAAAGAAGAGGAAGTGCTCGATACAAAAGTCTCCTCACTGCATGGCAAAAAAGTTACGCTCGCGGCGCGCGCCACCGAGAAGGGCGGCTTGTTTAAAACGATAGGGGAGAAGGATGTTGCCGGCGCCATACGCCTTGAGCACTCGCTTGAGATCCCTCTCATGGCCATTGATCTGCCTGCGCCGATTAAGACGGTGGGGGATCATGTGGCGACTTTGAAAAGCAAGAACAAAAAAGCCGAGCTCCAAGTCTCGGTCACTGCCGCCTAATCTTGCGAGCTCGTTTATTTAACTACGACATCGACCGCCGAGTGGACAGAGACGCGGCCATCGTGGCGCGCTTTGCGCACATTGCGAAAGTTGACCGTGCCGTGGGCAATCGAAAAAATCGTGTGATCTTTGCCCAAGCCGACGTTTTTGCCCGGGACCATTTTGGTGCCGCGCTGTCGCACAATAATAGCCCCCGGCTTGGCTACCTGCCCTTGGGAGAGCTTGACGCCGAGGTATTGCGCATTAGAGTCGTTTAGGTTTTTGGCTGTGCCGCCTGCTTTCTTATGTGCCATGGTAAACTCTACGGGAGAGTGCTGATTATAGTAGCAAAAAGCCGTTAAAAGCGCAAGATATTATCCGTTTTAAACCCTATTCTTATGATTGCCGTCGACGTAGAATCCAGCGGGACAGAGGCGCATGTGCACTCGATTTTGAGCGTCGGTGCGGTCGATTTGGCCGACCCTACGCGCCAAATTTACCTCGAATGCAGGGCATGGGAAGGCGCCAAAATCGAGGATGAGGCCTTAGCAGTCAACGGTTTTACGCGTGAGCAGGCTATTGACCCCACAAAGCAAAGCGAGGCCGAGCTGGTGAAGCAATTTATCGAATGGGCGCTTGAGGCTCCCGAGCGGACGTTTGTGGGGCAGAACCCCTCCTTCGATCGCGACTTTCTTAAATATGCGGCCGAGCGCGCCGGGCACACTTCGTGGCCCTTCGCGCATCGCACACTCGACACGCACAGCCTTTGCTATATGCACATGATAAAGAGGGGACTGACTCCCCCGCTTGACCCGCAGAAAAAGCACTCCTCACTGAACCTCGATGCCATACTGATTTACTGCGGCATCCCCGAGGAGCCGGACCCGCACAACGGCCTCACGGGTGCAAAGAGCCACGCCGAGGTCGCCTCACGGCTCTTGTGGGATAAAAAGTTGCTCCCGGACTTTGCGCAATACGAGATTCCGTGGAATAACTAAGGGGAACCGGGCCGTAGTATACCGGTAGTACGCGTCCATGGGGTGGATGTAGACCGGGTCCGATTCCCGGCGGCCCGACAAGTGTAGAGAAAAAGAGAACATGATTTTTGTGTGAGTAAAGCCCACAAAACGTTGATAAACAAGGTGTTTCTCTCGTCAAGACGATATCCACAGGTGTCGATGGGGTAGGGATGTCCCCTGTCAAGGTCTCACCTTGACCCCTCTTGCCTGTTTTTGCTATCCTTCTAATTGAAGCCTTAGGCGCGAGCCGGGGCCTTTTTTGTTTGTGCCACTTTGTTCGAGGTCATTATCCGCAAGGCTTCATTGAATTCGTACTCAACCTATGTCTCTAACTGCCGCCACTATCGCTCTCGCCATCTCGGCCGCCTTTTCAGGCGCTCCGGCAACGATGCCTGCCCCCGCGCCGGTTATCGTCTCCGCACCGCCCCAGACCGTCAAACAATACATACAGGATTACTTCGGCGATAAGAATGAGCCTATCATGGTAGTCATCGCCAATTGTGAGTCACACTTCCGTCAGTTTGAAAGTGACGGTACGGTCTATCGCGGCGAGCAAAACCACGAGGACGTCGGCGTCATGCAGATCAACGAGCATTATCACCTCAAACAAGCACAGGCGCTCGGGTATGATTTGTATAGTGAGGAGGGCAACGTTGCCTACGCGCAATATCTCTTTGAGAAGCAAGGCACCGCACCGTGGAGCTCATCCGCTGGGTGTTGGGATAAATCCAAAAGCAACAGCAAGTCAGACCTCGCGCTCGCGAACACGAAATAATTGCTAATTTTTAGGCCGAGAGGCACAGGAGCCCGCCGATGATGGCGAGGTTCTGGATGAAGAGCTGGGTCGGGAGCGCGCTCGTGGTCGCGAGTGTCACTGAAGAGAGCGCTATATAGAGCGCCAGCACAAGGGCCGCGTAGCGGGTCTTGAAGTTCAGAACGAGCGCTAGGCCTCCCACGGCCTCGAGGATGATAGCGCCCACGGCCCAGGCACCCGGGTTGGACAATCCTAGGTGGATAAAGATAGCGGTGACGGCAGAAAATTTGATGATTTCTTGTAGAGCATTCCATACAAAAAAACCGCCGATAAGAATGCGGCCCACAAGCGGAGCGAGATATGACCAGCGGCGCGGCATGTATTTAGTATAACGCATTCATCAAGGCAACAGGATTGGGGATATACAATTTGAGCTCAAGGAAGCCCTTGCTGGTCCTTTGGGAAAGGTTGCAGGAGGAATCCAAATGGCCGAGAGGCCAGAACCTTGGCGAGGGCGGCCAGCAATGGCCGCCCTCTTTTTTATATAAAGCTTTATACGTCGGGAAAGATATATTGTGCGACGTTAAGTACGCAGAAAAGGCTTGGAGATGCTACTATATTGAAATGCACTATCGAGACGAAGTTCGAGCCCTCCTCTCCCCCCTCGAACGTCGGGTGTTTGAAAAATTAAACTCGCCGCAGAAGGTGCAGGACTTCTTAGATAAGCTCGAAATAAATTTTGAAGACACGGGAGGGGAGGCCTATCTTTCGCCGCGGCAAGTTCTCGCCAAAGGCAAGGCCCAGTGCATCCAAGGGGCCCTCTTTGCGGCCACTACCCTCTCCTACCACGGTGCTCCCCCATTATTAATGGATTTTAAAACGACCCGCAAGGATGAGGATCATGTGGTCGCGCTTTTTAAACAAGACGGCTTGTGGGGCGCGATAAGCAAAACCAATCACGTCGTCTTGCGCTGGAGAGACCCGGTGTATAAGAACCCGCGCGAGTTGGCGATGTCATATTTCAACGAATACTATTTATGGAGCGGGAAGAAATCGATGCGCGGTTTCTCCAAGCCTTTCGATCTGCGCCGCTACCCGCCCGCCTTTTGGATCACGACCGAAAATCATGTGAATCTAAAAAAGCTCGAGCGGGAATTGGACGCCTCACCGCATGAGATCTCCGTCACAAAAAAAATTCTCAAAAATTGCCGCCACGCCTCCCCTATTGAACTGCGCGCGCTCGAGCTCAACGATTTCTATGACGCACGCGGCAAAACAGTCGGCTAGCTTTTAAGTCCGACACCGCGTTTAAAAAGCACCAGCAAAAGGACGAGAAGCGCCACCGTGAGGGCACTTAATAGAGCGAAGCTCTCGATGACGGGCACGTCTGAAATGCCCAAGAAGCCGTAGCGGAAGAGATTGACAATGTAGAGAATGGGATTAAAGAACGATAGCTCGCGCCAAAAGGGTGGCAAGCGATTAACCGAGTAGAAGACGCCGCCCAGGTAGGTTAAGGGTGTGAGCACAAAGGTGGGGACGATCGAAACCGCGTCGAAGGTTTTAGCAAAAAGGCCGTTCAGAAGTCCCGCGAGCGAAAAGAGAATGCACGTGAGGAGTGCGGCGGCCATAATGATAAAGAGATTATAGATGACCAGGTGGGTGAAGAAGAGCGAGGTCAACAACACCAAGACGCCCACGATAAGCCCGCGCAAGACTCCCCCACTGGCGAAGCCGGCCACAATAACCCATGCCGGTGTGGGCGAAACCATTAATTCTTCGAGATTGCGTTGGAATTTTGCCCCGAAGAAAGCCGAGACCACATTGCTGTAGGCGTTGGTGATAACCGCCATCATCACGAGCCCCGGCACAATGAATTGGATGTAGGAGAAGCCGTCGGTAGGAGCTATTTGGCTGCCGATAAAGGTGCCAAAAATCGCATAATAGAGCGACATAGTGATAACCGAGGGCAAAAAAGTCTGCGACCAAATGCGGGTCATACGGATGACCTCTTTGCGAACGAGGGTAAAGTAAGCGGTGGCAATCCGGGATGGGCTCATACGTTTGTTTGGGCGTCTTTTTGTATGAGGCTAATAAAAATATCCTCAAGGCGTTGATCGCCGTGGCGCTTGATCAGGTCGGAGGTCGGCTCGTTGACCACAATCTGCCCGTGGTTGATGATTGCCACGCGCTTGCAGAGTTGCTCGGCTTCCTCAAGATAGTGGGTGGTCAAGATGATGGTGGTGCCAGCGGCATTTCGCTCACGCAAGAAGTCCCACATACTGCGCCGAAGTTCGACGTCGACTCCGGCGGTAGGTTCGTCGAGCAGGAGAAGCCGTGGGTGGTGGATGAGCGCGCGAGCAATCATGAGGCGGCGCTTCATGCCGCCGGAGAGCGCCATGGCTTTTTGGTCGCGCTTCTCCCATAAATCAAGCACCTTCAGTATCGGCTCGGCGTCTTTGAGTGCCACGGTGTGCGGGATGCCATAGTAGCCGGCCTGGGTGGTGACGATGTCGATGACTTTTTCAAAAATATTAAAGTTGAATTCTTGCGGGACTAACCCGATGTAGGTCTTGGCAAGGTTAGGGTCCTCATCTATCGACGCGTCAAAAACGCGCACCGCGCCCTCGCTCTTGAGTGCGAGCCCCGAGAGGATGGCGATGAGTGTCGTTTTACCCGCGCCGTTGGGGCCCAGCAGGGCAAAGAACTCCCCTTCTTCGACCGTGAGATCAACACCTTTGAGCGCCTGCGCGCCGCTCTCGTACGTCTTGCGCAGATTTTTTATTGAGACGGCTGGCATTACGCGGCGTCCGTGAGCGATAGCCCGCCAATAAAGTCCATTTTACCTAAGTCAACTCCGTTGTGGCGCAAAATGGCGTATGCGGTGGTGATGTGGAAGTAGAAGTTTGGCAGAGCGAGCTGTGTGGCGAAATCGAAACCGGTCAATTTTTTGCCCGGCAGATACGAGAGCGTCACCTCGGCGTCTTCTTTACCATCAACATCCGAGGGTTTTATCGCTTTGAGTATCTCAATTGTTTTATCGATGCGCGCTTTGAGATCCTCCACCGTCTTCTCGGTGTCGGGTATCGAAGGTGGCTCGCTCCCGTTGAGCCGTGGTGCGAATGATTTTGCCTGATCGGAGGCGAGCTGGATCTGCCGCGCAAAGGGATACATGTCTGGCGCCAGGCGACTCTCGAGAAGAGTTCCTGGATCGATTTTTTTATTTTCCGCGTGCAAAACTGCCTTATCAATAAAACTCGAAAGGTTCCCGAGCGCCTTAATAAAAAGGGGCACGGTGACGGTATACAGTGAGGTTTTCATCCACACAGTATATCATATTGATAAATAAGGCTTTTTAGATACTCGGCAGATACGAGAGCGGGTTCAGATAGGCCGAGAGGTCCCCTACCGGCATGGTGTAGGTTTTACCTTTACATCCCTGGCTCGCGAAGGATGATATCTCCGAGCCGGAGCTAGCGAAGACGCCGAAGTGTAGGTGCGGGCCGGTGGCGTAGCCGGTGGTGTCCGAGTAGCCGATCACCTGTCCTGTCCCGACCTGCTGGCCCTTCGTGACGCCGATAGTCGAGAGGTGGGCATAGATAGTCGAGAGGCCGTCATCGTGTTTGATGAAAATCCATTTTCCATAGGAGGCGTTCGGGCACGTGAGATCGGTATTGCCGGTGCCGAGCACTACCCCTTGGCGTGCGGCCAAGATGGGCGTGCCGGGGCTGGCGGCAAAGTCGACGCCGCTATGGCCGTGGCCATTGTAGATTTGTGGATTTTGCGTAGCAAACGGCGTATTGCCAAAGTATTGCGTGATGCGCACCGAACCCAAGGGCCATGCGAGTGGGTGCGAACCGCTCGCTGGCAGCGAGCCGGGCGTAACGGTGAGATTAAGGTTGGATTGAAAGTCGAGGAGGTCTTGCTCGAATTTGCTCTCCTGGGCTTTCTTTTGGGCGATGATAGCCTGATAGTTGCTCTCTTTATCTTTCGTCTCGGCCAAGAGCTCGGTCTGGGATTGTTGAGCTATCGCGAGGCCTTGTTTCTGCTGGGCAAGGTTTTGTTCGAGCGAGGCGAGCTCCGCGCGCCTCGCCTCGGCGGTGCTCTTACTTGCCACGAGATTAGTCTTGAGTGAAGTAAGGTGGTTCACGGTGGCTTCGAGATTGTCGCGCACGGCGCCCAGTGCAACCGTTTCGTCAAAAAACGACGAGAGTGTGCCGCCCGCCAAAAGCCCGACTAATACCGACTCGTTATCCTGCTCGGCCAAGCCGCGCAGGGAGCTGCTTATCCCTTGTTGTGCCAAGCCCATCTGGCTGGTGGTGGTTGAGATACTGCCCGAGAGGCTTGAGATCTGTTTGTCTTTTTGAGCTATCTGCGCATTGGTGAGGTTGATATTGGCAGTGATTTTTTTAATATTGAGATTGAGCCCCGCTATTGCCGATTGGAGCGTCTGTTTTTGTTTACTGGTAGCATCGAGCTGTGTCTGGAGTTGAGCAATTTGCTGTTTGAGGTCGTTTATTTGGGCCGTGCTTGAGTCAATCTGGCTCTGGATAGCGGTAGGGTCGGTCTGCGCATGCACCAAGGGTGCAAAAAACATCAAGAGCGAGAGTAGTGCGGCAAGCATTACCCCATTCTATGCTAGGCGGGGCGAAGTTTAAAGCAGTTCAATTGCCTGCGCTATGCGCGAGAGCGTTTTCTCTTTGCCGATGAGGCTGACGATGGTGAAGGGGTCGGGTGATTTTTCGCGGCCGGAGAGTGCCACGCGCAGGGGCCACAGCACCGCTCCCCTGCCCTGTTCATCTGCGTAGGGCATAATCGAGCTCTTGATCGTGGGCTCGGTAAAGTTCCCAGCGCTATCGTCGATAGTCATGAGAAGGTCGGAAAGTTTTTGTAGGTGATTTTTCGAAGTAACAGCATCGAGTTTGCCTTGCTGTAAAAGCATCTCTTTTGCGGGGGATGCAATGGTGTCGTGCATGAATGAAAATTCGTCACTCACCAGCAAGTCCGCAGCTTCACTAAGTGTTTGAGAACGATTCGCAAGAAGATGAGCAACCTGCTCCAGATAGCTCGGCACCTCTTTTTGGTGAACGTCCATGAACGTGCGTAGGCGCAATTCAAAATCCCGAGCCGGGAGGCGCTTCATATGCTCGCTATTAAACCATTTGAGCTTTTCGATATCAAAGATGGCACCCGCCTTATGTACTTGTTCGAGTGAAAATGCCACGACCAACTCATCGAGGCTAAAGAGCTCCTGTTCGGTGCCGGGGTTCCACCCCAAGAGTGCTAGGTAGTTGATAATGGCTTCGGGTAAAAACCCTTGAGCACGATAGTTTTCGATCGACGCACCGTGCTTACGTTTTGATAGCTTAGCCCGATCAGGCGCAAGGATAAGCGGAAAATGAGCATACATCGGCCGCTTAAATCCGAGCGCTTCAAGAATTAAAATTTGTCGGGGTGTGTTGGAAATATGCTCTTCTGCTCGTAAAACATGCGTCACTCCGGCGTCCCCATCATCAGCCACTACCGCGAAGTGATAGAGAGGATCATGAAGCGAGCGCGCAATAACAAAGTCTCCCAATTCGGTGGTATCAATGGTAATGTCTCCGCGTATCAAGTCATGGAAAGTCAAAATGGTGCCAGGATTTTTTAACCGCACCACCTCTACGGTTTGAGAAGGGTCGTCTTTTTTTGGTTCTTTTGAAATATACGCCTTCCCCGAATCCACAAGTGAGCCGAGCAATTCGATATGCCGCGCAAGACGTTCGGAGGTGCGATATTTAGCATCGGGAGGAATCGCGCACCATGCAAAATCTTCCCATATAGCCTCCACCCACTCTTCTTTATTGCGCTCTTTGTCAGTATCTTCAATGCGTACAAAATAAGTACCACCGTTTTGTTTTGCATACAGATAATTAAAAAGAGCTGTGCGCACTGTGCCGATGTGCATCTGGCCAGTGGGCGAAGGAGCGATACGCGTGACAACTTTTTGATCAGGATTCATGGGCGAGGGCAATATTGAGTAGCGCTTGGGCGATAGCGCGCGCGGCGTCGAGCCGCGCAAAGCTATGCGCGCCATCAGACATCGCCTGATAAATTTCGGGGTGCTCAAAGATGCGATCAACCTCGGCCGCGAGCAAGCCCGGTGTGAAGTTATTTTGCTCGACGACCACCGCGCCGCCCGAACGCGCGTACGAAAAAGCATTTTTCGTTTGGTCATGCGAGAGCGGCTCGGGTATTGGCACAATAATCGAAGGCACCCCCCACGCAGAAATTTCGAAAATACTGCCGGCTCCACCGCGCGAGACCACCAACTTGGCCGCACCGGAGCTCATGCGCATCGCAAGGTCGTTGAGAAAGCCGAAGGGTTTGTAGCGCTCAAGAAGTTTCGGATCGCTATTGACCGCCACACGCGCGCGGCCCTCAACCTCTTTGATGTTTGCCTCGCCGGTCTGGTGGATTATCTGATATTTCGGCAGAAGTGCCGGGAGCGCGCCGAGCACACACTCGTTGAGCGCTTGTGAGCCCTGTGAGCCTCCCACGACGAGGATGACCGGGATGTCGGGGTTCAGATGTAAAAACTCCCATACGCCCTCGTGTGCTGGCAGGAGCGCCGCCTTGCGGATGGGGTTGCCGGTGAAGGCGACCTTTTCTTTGGGGAAGAAACTTCCAGCCTCGGGGAATGAGATAGCAACCTTCACTGCGAATTTGCCCGCCCAGAGATTGACGCGGCTTGGCACCGTGTCGGTGGCATAGATGACGACTGGGATGCGGAAGATGCGCGCGGCCACCAGTGTCGGGAAGCTCGCATAGCCGCCTGAGCCCAAGACGACATCCGGATAGAGATAGAACATGCGGATGAGCGAGCGCAGGATGCCCCAGGCGGTTTTGAACAAATCAAAAAAGTTGAGTATCGAGGTATAGTTGCGCATCTTGCCGGCGGCCGTGGGGACAAAAGTGATGTCGTTGGCGTAGAGCGAGTCGCGGTCGTACGGTGTGGGGGCCGCGTAGTAGAGCTGTGGTTCGAGGACTTTTTGCTCACGCACCAGGTCGCGCATGGCCTCGGCTATCGCAATAATGGGGTAAAAATGGCCACCCGAGCCTCCGCCGGTAAACAAAATCTTCATATAGTTCCCCTACTCTACCAAAAAAATCCTTGCCTTGCCTCACGTTTTACACTTGACAAGTATATATTTAAGGTACAGAATATCACCTAACAAGCTCATTATCATTCCCTGTCCTGAAGGAGGAGAAAATGGGAAAAAATCGAATGCGTTTGGTCGCGATATTTTTCTTGGCTTTCTACGCCTTCGGCGTGCCACTTCCAGCGTTGCTGATCGCGACTGCCGCGGTTGCCGCCGCGCTCATCTTCGCTGGGGCCGACCCCTTCTTGGCCTACTATCTGGCCGCAACCCTGCTCGCCGCCCCGATCCCATTTCTCGTCCTCAGGGCGGGGCGCAGAATTGCCGCCTTTCGATGATTTCTCTTATTGGGAAACCGTTGGAGGGCGGTTTTCCTATTTCAGCTTTTCATTTTGCGGGAGACGGAGAGGATGACGCCGACTTCGGCAAGAGATAAAGCCAAAGCCGTGCCGCCGTGGGAGACGAAAATGAGTGGCACGCCAACGAGCGGCACGATGCCCAAGGTTGAGGCGATGTTAAAAAATGATTGCCCAACAATAAGCACGGTAAAACCCACCACCAAGAGCCCGCCTAACGGGTCGGGCGCACGCGCCGCAATACGCAAGCCCAATATTCCGAGCGCCGCGAAGAGTAGCACGAGCAGAGTGCTCCCAACGAAGCCAAATTCTTCGCCTGCGACGGCAAAGATAGAATCCCCTATCGGCTCGGGCAGGTAAGAAAATTTTTCGACACTCTGGCCAAAGCCGCGGCCGGTGAGTCCGCCCGAGCCCACCGCGATGAGCGATTGCTGGATTTGATAGCCGTCGCCCAAGGGGTCGGCAGATTGATTAAAAAAAGTCTCTATTCTCTGGGCAATGTAGGGCCGCTCATAGGCCGCCGCGCCGATGGCCAGGATGCCCACGAGCGCCAAGACACCCAGATGGCTCATCTTACCGCCCGCGGCAAAAAGCATTGCCACGGTCGCCATGCCGATGACAATGACGCCGGCGGTGTCGGGCTGGAGGATCAGTATCGCCGCGGCAGAGCCCCCGATAAGGGCCAGGGGCAAAATGCCGCCGCGCCAGGTGTCGATTGTGCGAAAGCGTGCCGCATAGACCGCCGCCAAAAAAAGTACGGTGGCGAATTTTAAGACTTCTTCAGGCTGGAAGGAGAGTGGCCCGATGATGAGCCAACGCGAGGCGCCTTTAAGCGAGAGGCCGACGTGTGGCACAAACGTGAGGAGCGTGAGCAGTATCGCAAAACCGAAGAGATACGGGCTCCAGACCTTCCAACGCCCATAGTCGATACGCGAGCAAATAATCAACAGAATGCTACCGCAAACAAAGCCGAGCAAAAGTTGTGAGACGGTGACTGAAGTGAAGCTTGCCCCCGAGCGCGCCAAAAGGCCAAGTGCTGCAGAGGTGAAAATGAGTAGGCCAAAAACAACCAACGCGCACAGCACCAACAAAAAAGAGGTGTCGACCGGCCGCGATTTCATACCAGCGCCAGGGAGATCCCGATAATGGCACATACCACACCGACCAGCCAATAACGCATCGTGACTTTATAGGGCGGCCAGCCGAGCGCTTCAAAATGATGGTGGAGCGGCGCAATGAGAAAAAGTTTTTTGCCGAATATTTTTTTGTAGCAGATTTGTAAAACGTCGGAAGCGACGGTGACGATGAGCGGCAGAGCAATGATGGGCAACACCGCAACACCGCGGCCGCCTCCGAGCTCGTCGGTGAGGAAGGCAATATTGGTGAGTGCCAGCGTTAACCCCATCGTGCCGGTTTCGGAGAGATAAAAGCGCGCCGGCGGGATATTAAACCAAAGGAACGCCAAGAGCCCACCCGCGATAGCGGCCGAGAGCGCGGCGATGTCGAGCTGTTGTTGAAAGAATGCGATGCCCGCATAGGCCGCGAATATCGAGCAGAAAACGCCTCCTGCGAGGCCGTCGATGCCGTCTATCACGCCGCCGGCATAGAGCACCATCGCCGTGAGCATAAAGAAGGGCACAAACCATACCCCCAATTGAAGCGGCACTGTTATAAACGGGAAAGAGACACTAGAGACGCCAAGTTTGTGGTAAAACCACAGCGCACACAGAAGCGATACGGTGGCGATGATTACGAGCCGCACGCGCAGAGGTAGGCCGCGACGGCCCTGTACCTCGAAGGTGTCGTCCAAGAGGCCCACCAAGGCACCCACAACAAGCGCGGCGAGCGGAACCCAGGTCTGGCTGCGGCTGATGAACGAGAGCTCCCCGAACGCGCTGGGGGACAAAAACCCAAGGAGCGAAATCAGACCTGCGGTGAGCAAAACACTCCCCCACACAATGACGCCACCGAAGCGCGGCACGCCGGTGTCGCGATTTTTATGCAATTGGTTGAAGGTCTCGGCCTGCGAGCCGTCGAGAGCTTTTTTACCCGAGGTGGGCTTCCATAACCGATGCTTGTAAAGAAAATGCGTTAAGAATGGTGTGAGCCCAATACCAATCAGGAATGAGATAGTAGCCGGGACAAATAAGCGGAGTGCGTCGGGTGTCATAATGTTTTGCTATCGGCGGCGCGAGCGGCTTTGATGAGCGCTAGCATGTCGTCAAAGCGCCCATCTCTAGTTGAGCCGAGCACGACGGCAACGAGCGGATGGCCCACCTCGACATCGAATAGCGCGACGAGATTGCCGCCAGCTAAATCAGTATAGCCCGTTTTTGCGGCGATAAAACCGGGGGTGGTGAGGAGTGGCGCGGCGGTGGCTGTGCCGAGCTGCTGCTCGCCATCGCGCTCAACCGAGACACTCTGGTTGCGCGTGAGCTCGAAGTATTGCGGGTAGTGCGCATAAAAGTTTGCGGCGAGCCGCGCGACATCAAAAACGGAGCCATATGCGCCGGCAGTGTTTGCGTCTATATCTAGCCCGGTCGGATTAAAGAAACGTGTCTTTGAAAGCCCCATCGAAGCCGCCTCGGTGTTCATCTTTGCCACGTAGCCCTCGCCGACGGCCGAAGCCGCCGCGGTGATAGCGTCGTTGGAGGAAGCGATGAGCCCAATTTTAAGGAGTGATCCGACGGAGACTTTATCGCCCAATTTGAGACCGCCGTCCCAGTCGCCGCCGGGGGCGAGATCTTCTTTCGTAATGGTGACCATCGTGTCGGGCGAGACATTCCCGAGCACCACTTCGGCCGTCATGAGTTTAGTGAGCGATGCAAGCGGCAAGGATTCGTCGGCATCTTTAGCAAAAAGCACACGGCCGTCGGTCGGGTCGTAGATAATCGCGGCCCGGGCGAGCAGGGAGTCAGGAGAGATTGAGGGAGCGCTGGGGAAAAGCACAACCGCGGCGGCCACTGCGGCGGGCGCTGGTTTTTTAGAAGAGAGCATAATTACCGCGCCGACCGCGAAGGCGGCGCCGACTAGTGCGACCGCCAAAACGGCGGCTATAGCAATGTGTAGATGTCGAGGAAGGCGCATAGATTATTCTTGTTCTTTTGCATCACGGAAGGCCGTCTCCATATCGGTAAATTTTTTACGCACTTCCTCATACTCGGGCAAGTCGCTCGCGTGGGTGAGCCCCACAGCCGATAATAGTTCGGTGGTCGGTTCATACAAAAATGAGCGCTCGTCTTTGGGGTTGGGTATCTTACGCACCAGCCCGCGCGCGGCTAGCGTGCGCAATGTTTGAGAAGAATTAACGCCGCGCAAGAAATCCACCTCGGCGCGCGTGAGCGCTCCTTTGTAGAGGATGGCCGCCAAGACTTCAAGCCCGGCGCGCCCTACCGAGCGGTTGAAGGCTTCTTTACGTGCCTGCTCTACCACCGCGGCCGCTTCGGGCGATGCGCGCAATTCGACATCAACACCGTCGTCGACGAGCACAATGCCGCCGCTCACATTTTTTAAATCCGAGATTGCTTTCTCTAGCTCTTCGCTCGAGACTTTAGTGGCGTGCAAAAGCTCCTCGCGGCTCATAGGGCCTCCGAGCGCAAAAAGTAATCCTTGAAGCTGAATCGTTAATTTATCCATAATGAGGCACCGCAACCGCATCCTGCTCGAGCAGGATATCGCCAAAATCTTCGCTTTGGTTGGCTTTGATTATACCCTGCTTGACCAGCTCGAGCAGTGCCAAAAAGTTCACAATGACGCTTTGCCTTGCTTCTTTATCAATGTGGGTGCCAGCGTGCCCACTAAATTGTTTAAACGAGAGCTGGAAGGCGCTTGAGATACGGGCCGCCAAATCTTCCACCGCCTCCTCAAGCGAAAGCATTTTTTTGACGGCTACTGCCGGGAGCGCCGCCGGCGTGGGGAAGCTCTCGATAAGCGCACGCGCAGCTTCGCCGAGTGAAGCGAAGGATATTGTCGGGTCGAATACAAAAATAGGTTCAGGCTCGGATATCGCGCCTTCATACAAAGGCTCTCCTCCCCACACCTTTACCAACTCGCGCGCGGCCTCTTTGAGGATTTGGTAGCACGCGAGGCGATATTCGAGCTGTTTAATGTCGCGCGACTCATCCTCCGAGAGCGCGAGCTGTGGCAAGAGAGAGCGTGATTTGATGAGCAAGAGCGTTGCGGCAAGCGCGACGAACTCGGCCACCTCCCCTACTGGGACCTCTTCCATCGCATTGAGCCGGGCGATGTATTCGTCCGCCACTTTCGCGAGCGAGATATCGTTGATAAGCAACTTTCGCTTCTCTATCAACTCGAGCAAGAGGTTGAGCGGACCCTCGAACACTTCGGTTTTGACATCAATCGGCATGGCTAGAGGACGAACGCGCCGTTATCGTAGATAATTTTTGTTTTGCCGCCCACGAGATGCGCGGTTGCGCGGCGCTTAGTGGTCGAGATAATGTCGGTGTGTACCGACGAGTCGTTAAGCCCCAGCTCCTTCATCATTTTGGGAGTGAGTTTGCTCACGTCGCCCGCAAAGGTGTCCGCGTAGGCCGAGCCAAGAGCGATGTGCGTATTGCCCTGCGGGCCGCCAACGTTTTCGTCAAAGAGCGTCTCGGCCATAAACTTGGTGATGCGTGAGAAGCGTTTGTCAGTGAGTGAGAACTCACCGATTTTATCGGCGTTGGGCGTCTTAACCATCTCTTTGAGCATTTTTTCTCCGGTCTTGGCGGAGCTTTTAACCACGCGACCATCTTTGAACCAGAGTTCAATGCCGGTCGCCAGAGTGCCGTAGCGATAGAGCGGTTGATTGAAGCGGATCCAACCATTTGTCCCGCGCCAGTCGGGGCTGGTGAAGATCTCAAAACTCGGGATATTGCACCCGTCACCACCGAGCCATCGGCGCTTTTTGCCGAGCGTTATCCAAAGATCGACATCCGCGCCTTCGATATGCAATTTTTCTATCTTGGGCGAGAGTGCATTGAGTTTGCGCAGATAGCTATCCATCTGGTGATACACCGCGCGCCATTTCGCAATTGGACTTTTTTCATTCAAAAAACACGCCTTGGTAATTTGCTCCCAGTAGGCGTCAATCGAGAGGCCGGCCTCGCGGGCCATTGCCGGCGTGCCATAGAGTGCGATAGTCCAGGAGAATTTTCCTTTATTTTCTTTCTCGTTGCGCCATTTTCGATAGGGTTTCATCGCTTCGCCGCGGCGCATGATCTTCTTCGGGTCGACATTTTCAAGCGCATGCGGGTCGGTATCGCCGAGAATAAAGACGATGTGGTCCATCTCGTCAATCAAACCGCGGTAGTATCTCTTGGGGAAAAAGTCCAACTGCTCGCCACTCGCCTGCTTGAAAAAGTCAGCACTAAAATTGTAGCGATCTTCTTCGTTGGGATTGTATTGCAAAATAGTGTGCCCGCCCGCTTTAAGCACAGCATCGCGCACCGCCATAAAAAGCGGCTTTGATATCTCGGGGCCGTTGATGCACACCACATCACCTTTTTTAATCCCCTTTCCGCGGCCGAGAGCGAAGTTCACCAGCACGTCCGCATACTTCTTCAAAACCGCCTCGCTGGGCGGATAATTCTTGGCCATATACCTTGCAGTATAGCCCTAAAAACTCCTATTTTCAATTGTAATAAGCATCCCAAGCCTCCTCGGGCTCACCCAATTCACGGTAATCCGCGAGCAGTTCTTCACCGGCTCGTATGTCGCGGGAGGCGGTAAACCCTTTACCCTTCTCATACCTCAAGTTCGGATTCTTTGAGTGATTTAGATAATTTCCTATATCCAGCCTATTAAAAAACTTTGGGCATAATAGTTGACCGTTCTCTTGATCCAGACAATAAGCCCGCAGTTCTTCAGGCACGTCTTTTTTATCACGCAGTTCTTCCTGAAAATCTTCAAGAAAAACTTCCATATGCGTTCCTGTGGCGGCATCGTGCAAAATAAAGACCCCAACACCGGCGCCAGGAATAGTCGATGGTTTGAGGATGAAAGAATGGCGGTCGGTGCTATTTTTCATGACTATTTTTCTTTATCTCAATCCCAAGCTCGGCGAGCTGTTTTTCAGTCAATGGTTTAGGCGCGCTCATGACCGCTGTTTTGCCGCCGCGGGTCATAGGGAAAGCCTGCACGTCTTTGAGCTGTGCTTCGCCGGTAAGATTCATAATATTTCGCTCGACACCAAGCGCGATGCCACCGTGCGGCGGCGCACCATATTTGAACGCTTCGAGCATGTGGCCCACTCGCTCCTCGAGATCTTCTTTTGTGAAGCCCATAATTTCGTACACTGCCTCCAAAATGTCGGCTCGGTGCGAGCGGATACTGCCACCGCCGGCCTCGAAGCCATTACACACGATGTCATATTGAGTAGTTAGAATTTCTTCAATATTTTGTTTTTTCAAAACCCAATCGATGTGCTCGGGAATGGGCATCGAAAATGGGTTGTGTGTAAAAGTCCAACCGCCTTCATCTGTTTTCTCGAAGAACGGGAATTTATACACCCACGCATAAGCAAGGATTCCTTTTTCTTTGTCCTCGGGTGTTCGTAGATCAAACTTGTCGGCACCAAACTTTTCCATTGCCTCTTTATAGGTAAAACGCGGGAAGGGCTTCTGTTTGATGGTGTGCCCCATAGCCTCGACTGTCTCGATGATCATCGCTTCGACCATGCTCATAACGTCTTCTTGTTCAACAAACGACATTTCGATATCAATTTGCGTGTGTTCGAAGCCACGATCAGCCCGAAGATCCTCATCGCGGATAGCCCGAGCAAGTTGGAAGTAGCGTTCAAAACCCGCGACCATTAGAAGTTGTTTATATTGTTGTGGCGATTGTGGCAGTGCGTAGAATTTGCCTGGCTGCAAGCGCGATGGCACCACAAAATCGCGCGAACCCTCGGGAGTCGATTCGGTCAAAAGTGGGGTTTCAATCTCGACAAATTTTTGTTTGAGAAGAAATTGTCTGCAGCGTTGGACAAAATCGTTGCGCAGGCGAATATTTTTTTGCATGCGTTCAGTACGCAAATCAAGATAACGATATTTCAGGCGCACTTCTTCGTCAATACCACTTGTGTCTTGGTCGATAGGAAATGGCGGCGTTTCGGACTTATTAAGTATCTCAATGCTTTTTATCTCTAACTCAATGTCGCCATTTTGCATGTCGGCATTGACGTTTTTGGCCGGGCGCTCGTTGACCTTGCCCTCGATAGCTACCACGAATTCAGGCCGGATTTCTTTGGCAACCTCCATCGCTTTTTCTGCCGCCTCATCGCCCGCCTTGGCGGGCAAAACGACGCCTTGCACCGTGCCGCTTCGGTCGCGAAAGTCGAAGAAGACCATTTTGCCCTGGTCGCGCCGCACCGAGACCCAGCCTTTTATCAAAACCGTCTCGCCCGTTTTGCTTTTTAATTCTCCGATTAACGTTCGTTCCATAAAAATAAATTATTAGATTAAAGCGAGACGCCAACCTTCTGCCGCACCTCGGCCATTTTAGCCGACGCTATCGCTTTGGCTTTGGCGCTGCCCTCCTCAATAACGCGCCTCACTTCTTCGTCGGTGATACTCTCGCGCTTCGCGCGCATAGGCGCAATAAAGGCTTCCAAATCTTCAATGAGCGCTTCTTTAATGGCCTTGTAATTATTTTGGTTGTTCGCATACAAATCAAATAGCTCTTCTTTCGATTTTAGGAGTGTGTGGATTCGGCCAAGATTTAAAGGTTGGAGAAAATTACCAGACTGTATACCTGTCTCTCGCAAGTTTTCCACCTCTGTTTGGGGGCCTGAATCCGTCACAATGCTCATCACGGCTTTGGTGATTTCATCCTTCGAGCCGAAGAGCGGGATGGTGTTGCCATAGCTCTTGCTCATTTTTTTACCATCGGTGCCAGGCACCACTGCCACACCCGTTTGAATTTTTTCTTGCGGCTCTTTGAAGGTTTTGCCATATGCCAGATTAAATTTTTTGGCGGCCTCGCGCGCGTACTCGATATGCTGTTTTTGATCCTGCCCCACCGGCACGATGTCGGTGTCGTAAAGGATGATATCGGCCGCCATGAGGACCGGATAGGTAAGAAGCCCAGCATTTGCCTCGAGCCCTTTGGCAACTTTATCTTTATAGGCGTGGCCGAGCTCAAGCATCGCCACCGGTACGAGACAATCGAGTATCCACGCGAGCTCGGTATGCTCGCAGACGCGCGACTGCTGGAAGATTACCGCCTTATTCGGATCGACCCCGACCGCCAGATAGTCACGCACCACGTCAAAAATATTTTTGCGCAATTCGCCAGGATTCTTCAGCGAGGTGAGTGCGTGATAATCGGCGATCATCAAAAAACTCTCATAATCTTGATAGGTGTCAAGAAAGGGCCGGAGCGCGCCAAAGTAGTTGCCGATATGCAAAGTGCCGCTGGACTGTATGCCCGTAAAAAGGCGTTTTTTTGCTTCTGCCATGGGTTCCAGTGTAGCAGAAAATACCCTATTTGAAAGGGTTGTCTACACCCCCTCTTCTTTGAGCTTTTCGATCAATTGTTTAGCGGCGCGGGAGAGTTTCTGCGGGAGATTAATTTTGATGCGGACGAAGAGGTCGCCGCGCTTGCCGCGCCCGGCGGGCACACCCTTGCCGCGCACGCGCAGGAGCTCGCCATGCGAGACCCCGGCTGGCACCTCGAGCGACTCTTCGCCATCGAGCGTCGCGATTTTATACTCGCTCCCCAAGAGCGCGTCGGAGAGCTTTATTGAGAGATCGGTGATCAGATTGACGCCGTCTTTTTTAAAACGCGCGTCGGGCTGGACATGAATCTTCACGTAAAGGTCGCCGGCATTCCCGCCGGGGGCCGCCTCGCCCGCGCCCGCGAGCCTAATCATCTCGCCACCCTCGATGCCCGCTGGCACGGCGATATCAATTTCTTCTTGCTTGCGATAGACACCTTCGCCGCGGCAGGTGTGGCACTTTTCTTTCGGCACTTTGCCGGTCGCGTGGCAGGTGCGGCAGGGCGCCTGGACCGAGATACTACCGAAGAAAGAATGGTTGGTTTCGTGGATTTTGCCAGTGCCGTTGCAATGCTTGCAGGTCTCGAGCTCGGTGCCCGGCTCGGCGCCACTGCCTTTGCAGGTATCGCACTGCGAAATTTTGGCCAGAAGCACGCGGCGATGGGTGCCGAAGACCGATTCTTTGAAGGTTATCTCAAGGTCAATAGAGATGTCGCGCCCCCTCGACTGCGCTCGGGGTGAACCGCCCGCAAAAATGTCGCCGAAAATATCACCCATGTCGAAGCCTTGCGCACCCTGCGCATTAAAGCCCGAGAAAGCGCTCGCAAAGTCGTTGAAGTCGAAGCCGCCAGCCGGGCCCCCTGCCCCGCCGAAGGTCTGGCCATAGGAGTCGTACTCCGCGCGCTTTTTATCATCCGAGAGCACCGAGTATGCTTCGCTCGCCTCTTTAAACTTGTCGGCGTCGCCGGAGCTTTTGTCGGGGTGATATTTGTGCGCGAGTTTGTGGAATGCTTTTTTTATCTCATCTTTGCTGGCTCCTTTGGTGAGGCCGAGCACTTCATAGTAATTTTTTGAAGCCATAATTATCCTATATTTTACGCCTCCTCTTCACTTGGTGCAAGTTCGCCCCCTTCATCGAAAGAAACTATTTTTTCTTCATCATCTTCACCAATGAAACCACCCGCCTGGATGCTCCAGAGTTTTTGATAGAGGCCGGGCTGGTGCACGAGTTCGAGGTGGCTGCCCATAGCAACGATCGCGCCGCCGTCCATGACGACGATGCGGTCCATCTTCATGATGGTGCTCAAGCGGTGTGCGATGACAATGACGGTTTTGCCGCGCATCAAGAGCTCGAGCGCATCTTGGATGAGGTGCTCGGATTCAGAATCGAGCGAAGAAGTCGCTTCATCCAAAACCAAGATAGGCGCGTTTTTAAGTATCGCGCGCGCAATGGCCACGCGCTGGCGTTCGCCGCCCGAGAGTTTGACCCCACGCTCGCCAACAAAGGTGTCGTAGCCGAGCGAGAGCCTGGATATGAATTCGTGGCAGTGCGCTTTTTTGGCCGCTTCGACAACTTCTTCATCGGCGAATTCAACTTTGAAGTGCAACACTCATTGCTTGTAATGGGCTCCTCCAACCCAGCCTCTTTCGCGGCCGTTCGTTGAGTTCGCGCTCGACGTAGGCGATCTCTTCGTCGGTAATGGTACGGAAGTCAGTGCC
>CAIUOD010000014.1 GCA_903900775.1 Candidatus Adlerbacteria bacterium
GTCCCAATCCCCACATTGCCTGATGTAGGAGCCAATACTATGTTGTTATACCCTGTTTGATTCCCTTGGAGGTAGAGTGCGCCCGTAGAACTGTTCCTGCTGAAATCAAAATAATTATTACCAGTAGCCCCAAGCCGCAATATCGAGACCGCAGCATTGGTAGTTGAGCGTTCAATATCCAACATTCCGCCGCCTGTTACAACTGTTCCCGTTCCGGGAGAGAGGGTGCCCATTCCGACGTTACCAGCAACATACGCACTCCCATCGTCATTCACCCTAAAGAGGGTCGTCGAGGCACTGTTGGTAACCTCAAACGCTCCATTGCCTGCCAGCGTATCTTTGCCCCACACGCTCAAGCGAGAGTAGGGGGTGGTGGTGCCCACCGCGATATTTCCCGTGCTCACATTCGTCCCCTCGCCGTTGATGCCTGTGCCGAAAATCAAGTTCCCAATGTTGAGTTGGTTGCTTCCTGTTGTTGAAGGCAGAGCGATGTCATAGCCGATGGCGATGTTGTTGTTGCCGGAGGTGGTGGTAGAGGCAGTGTCAAAACCAATGGCGATGTTATTGCCGCCTGTGGCAGAATAGAGCGCGTTGTAGCCCAGTGCGGTGTTGTTCGCGCCAGTTTGATTATTGTAGAGGGATCCATATCCTACGCCCGTGTTGTAGTTGGCGCTACTATTTTTATAGAGCGCTGTACCGCCCACGGCTGTGTTGTAATACCCATTATTGAAGTAGAGGGAATTGACACCATTGGCGACGTTATACGCACCTATCGTTGTGGTGTAGAGCGCTCCGAATCCGGTGGCGGTGTTCCAGGAGGCTGTGGTGTCGTGGGAAAGAGCGTTGGTGCCATTAGCTGTGTTGCCCCATCCAGAGGTATTCACAGCGAGCGCGTTATATCCAAATGCCGAGTTGTTGTAGCCACAGTTTCCTGTACAAGTTGCATTAAGCGCGTTGTAGCCAAATGCGGTCGAGTATGGCCCTGAGGTGTTGTCCGACGAGGTGGCCATTGCAATTATCCCTGCTCCTGCACCGATACCACCAAAGGTGCTGAAGTTGGTTGAAGAAGCGTAGAGAATCGTATTCCCCGCCTGCTTGAATCCGCCCATGGCAGAGGTGTTGATGAAGCCCGAGACATCAAGCGCGTAGGAGGGTGAAGTATTACCAATACCTACATTGCCTGTGCTATCAATTACTAATTTCCCTTGCGACGAAGCTGTCGTATTCCCTATAACAAACTTCCCGCCGCCAATTGACCAACCGGTTGCCGTGGAACCAACATACCAAGTGCTTCCGCCGGTGGCGGTATTTGTTAAACCAAGTTGGAAGTACGCGGTTGTGGATTGGCTTATTTGAAAAGTAGTTGCCGGACTAACGGTCCCAACCCCAACCCTTCCATCATCATTCACCGCAAACAGCGTCGTTGAAGCACTATTCACCACGTTAAACGCCGTGGTGTTTGCACTCGTGTCCGCGCCCCATACACTCAAGCGAGAGTAGGGGGTGGTGGTGCCGATGCCGACGTTGTCGCTGGCAAGGATGGAGAGGGCCGGGATTTGCTGCGAATTAAACACGAGATCCATCCGGTTTTGGAGGCTCCCCGGCCCCGCGTAATAGAAGCCTTCGCTAAACCAGTTATTCGGCGTGTTGCTGACGCCGAGGTTAAAGTACGTCTCGTTTGCCACCGGCATATTGGGAGAGGTCATAGAGAAGCTGTTGTTCCCGCCGGTGCTGTAGTTGTTCACCGCGCTGAAGACGCCGTCGGTAAAACCGGTCGAGCCGGAGATGGTGAGCGCGCGGCTCTGGCTCGTCGTGCCGACCGAAAGATTGCCCGCAAAGTAGGCATTCCCTGTCGTCGTCGCCCCGCCCGAGATGGTGAGGCCACCTGTTTGCGTCCCGTTGCCGATGGTCGAGGAGGCAAAGGCGGTGAGGCCCGAATTAAATTGCTGGAGCGCATTCCACGTGTTGGCATTGCCGAGATTGAGGCCGACGGTTTGGGCGGCACTGCCGTTGTAAGCGCCCGAGAAGGCGAGCGTGCCGTCGGTGGCGCTCAAGTTGGCGAGGCTCCCGCCGAGCGCGATGCCCGAGATGGTGGAGTTGGCCAAAGCGGCGTTAGGGAGAGCCGAGACCGTGAGCACGCCATTGGTGTTCGTGAGCCCCGTGCCGAGGAGCGAGGTGAAATAGTTGTTCCCGAGGCCAAGGGTGTTGGTATTGAGCGAGGTCGAGGTGGCGTTCGCGAGAGTCGTATCGCCCGCCACCCCGAGCGCCGAGGTGAGCGTGGCGGCGCCGTTGAGGGTGAATGCGCCCGCGTTGTCTATCGCCAAATACTGCGCGCCCGAGGATGAGGCGATATTAAAAAGATCGGCCGATTGCCCGGCGAGGCCTTTGAGCGTCATCGTCACGACGCCACCGCCGTTGCCCGAAGCATTCTGCACGAAGAGCGGCTGATTGAATTCGAAGCGTTTGGCAACGGAGCTCCACGAGAGCAGAGCGTTGGGCACCACATTGCCGCGGAAGAAGACCAGGTGGGCATCCTCGGCGTCCGCGCTGACGTTGTCAGAGTTGAGGACGAAGGTATCGCTTTGTGTCCCGCCGATGGTGGTCTGGTTGGCGCTGATGTTGTTAACGCTGAGGTTGCCGATATAGGCACTGCGCCAGAAGTATGACGGCGAGCCGAGGTCGTAGGTGATGTTTTGGTTGGGCACGACGGATGAGTTGATGGATGAGTTGATGGCGAGCGTGCCCGCGCTTGAGTTGCCGATGACCGTCGAGTTGCCCAGCACGGTTGAGTTGCCCGTGACGAGGAGGTTGCCGCCCACCGCGACATCGCCCGAAGTCTGGAGCGCCCCCGGCGTCGTGGTGGCGAGGCCGATACCGAGCCCGCCGGTGAAGTAGCCATTGCCTTCGACCGCCAGCGCCGCGGAGGGCGAGCTCGTGGCGATGCCGAGCCAGCCCTGGCTTGTGAAGGTCGAGGTCGCCGTCGTGCCAAAGTAGGCCAGGCCCGCGGAGAGCGCGGTGGTCGAAGCGTTGCCGTTAAATTGCTGGAGGCTGGTGAAGGCGTTGGGGTTGGCGGTGTTGAGCGCGAGCGCGCCCTGGGCAAAAGTGAGGCTCGGGTCGATGGTCGCGGCGGCAACTTTCTTGCTCGAGTCGTTATAGAGCAACGTCCCCGCGGCGATATTTGAGAGCGTTGTCGAGCCCGAAATAGCCAGGTTGGTGGTGCTTGCCGTACCAAAACTCCCCGCGCCCACCACCGTAAGCGCGCCACTGGCTACGATATTCCCAAGCGCCAAATCTCCCGAGAGTGCGCCGCCCTGGAGCGGCAAATATCCTTCGACGGTCGAGCCGGTTATCGTAGCGCCACCGATGGTGACCCCGGTGAGATTGTCGATGTTCTGCGCCATCGCGAGGTTGTTGAGGATCCCGCCACTCGCATAGGTGGGGGACGGCGCGGGGTTGAATCCGGCATAGAGTTGCGAGCGCATGCTTGCAGCCAAGTCGTTGAGCTTTGCCGTGAGCTCTTCTTCAGAGACGCCGCTCACGGCTCCCCCTGCGACCACGCGCTCGATGACCGGATAGGTGTTGTGTTGTTCGATGATGGTTGCAGGGGCCGAGGCTATCGGCGTGGCGGCTGGTTGGTTCGCATATTGGCTAACCGCAGGAGTCGGCGTTACTGGTTGGGCCGCGGTTGGTTGCGAATTATTTTCTTGCGTCGCCCGGGGTGCGGTGTTTTGCGCATAGTGTGATGTTTGATGCGAGGTAAAGAAGGCGAGCGTGTTACCCCAAAGAGTCGCGAGCGGTTTTGAAAGTTCTTTAAAAGACGGCAGCGGCATCTGCTCTGGTGTTCCAAAAAATGGCGACTGTACCCGAGCAATGGTGGCACCCAAGATAGCGCGATTATTTTGTGCAAGCGTCCCGGTATTCCCCAGACCTGCCGCCGAAACCAGCGCCGCCGCCAAAAGGATAAACCCAAAAGCAAAGGCAAGAGTTTGTGCACCAAACGCTGGCGTTACTACAGATGCGCGAATTTTTTGCGGGATAGTCCCATTTGTTTTTACGTAATCCCGATTTTCTTTACGGCGTAAGCTGGCAAGCTCTTGGGAGCGCGCTTCACGAGCGGCAACACGCACCGCTTCAAAACGACCGATGGACTCCTCATCGACCAGCCAACCGTCTTTTTTGAGTTCGCCCACGAGCCGACCCTCGCGGCATAGTTTGCCCACATAGTCAGGGGCGCAATTCAGACGCAGGGCGGCGGCACGTGCCGTGAGCATCGATTTGCTGTCCGAAGAAATTATTTTTTTAGTGGGTGACATGTGCCCGAAAAAACTTTTGTTTATGCAGTGAGTTCGGAGTTGATGGCTGATGTAATTGTACTGAAAAAAATTAAAAATAACTGCAGAAAAAAATTTTCAAACTGTGGATATGTTTTTACCGCACACCAAAGAAAAAGCTTTACCAGGTAAAGCTTAAACGCCTAGTGATCTTTCTTAAATTTTGCAAATAAAAATGTTTTTTGAGAGAAAAATACCGAGAAAATAATTCTCGGATTGCAGAGCAAAATTTATGCTCAATAGAATATAGTGATATCGCCCACTACAAATATATCTCGGCTAACCGATACTATCTAAAACCCAAATTTTATCTGCTTTAAGTCCAAAACTCCTACGCTTGCTTGGTTTGTTTTACCATCTGTCGAGATTTGATACTGGAGCATGAAGGATGATCCGAATGCGGCGACCGCAATAATCAAGCCGAGTACTCCTATAGCAAGTGCCCGCGGCCATACTGCCTTATGATTCCCTTCTTCTTGCCGCCTTTGAGGCGCGTGGGGAGTCGGTATTGGCTGATAGGAGCTCTCCTGCCTATGTAGAGGCACGCTTTGGGCGGCTACCCTAAAAAAGGGCTCCTCGTCAGAGATATAGCGAAGCCCTGCCAAAGCCGGAGCTTGTGTAATAAAAGGTTTTTCTGCTACTACCACGATAGGCTCACTAGGCTCTTCTGGTAGTATCTCCTCTGGTTCTTCGGCTAGGAGGGGTTGAGGCACTACTTCGGCAATAACAACGCGAACGGGCTCCTGGGGTTCTTGAAATTCCTGCCCAAGGTATGTGGCGAGAGATTCTTGGTCTACATACCATGCGCGCCCAACCTTAGTCCCAGTAACCTTACCAGAGCGTATAAGCTGGCCTATATAGTCCACGTGGTACCGATATTCCTTTGCAGCGCGCCGCGAGGAGACATATCGCTTTCCCGATATTTCTAGCTCATCCATACGGTGAGTATAACACTAGTTTTTTCGTGCAAGCTCGGCTACAAGGTATTTACGAAGCTCCTGTGGATTAGCCGCTCCTTTGCTTTCTTTCATGCCTTGCCCGACCAAAAATTGGAGTGATGCTTCTTTGCCTGCCCGGTAGTCAGCCGCCGGCCCAGGGTGCGCCGCGAGCACTCTCCCCACAATGACGCCGAGGGTTGCCTCGTCATTCTGTTGAACCAGCCCTTCCCGCTCGGCGATTTCTTTTGGATCTTCGCCGCCGTATACCACGCGGTGCAACAAGTCTTTGGTCGCTCGTGAAGAAAGTATCCCTTCCCCATTCATGCGAATCAGTTCAGCAAAAGGCCGAGATGCGTTGAGTGAATTTTTTATTTTTATTTCAGAACTTTCTTTTTCTACCGCCCCGCTCGCAATATCATTCGCAATATAGTTGGCGGCAAGGAGTATAAGTTTTTCGTCTTTTAAAATTTCTACAACCTTGTCAAAAAAATCACCGAAATATCTTTGTTGTACAAACATGTCCGCGTCGTCTGCTTTGAGGCCCCGCGCGATATATTTCGCTCGGCGCTCCCACGGCAACTCTGGCAATTCTTTTTTAAGGATCTCGGGAGCAAATTCGGGGATTTCCGAGATGACTAGCTTGGGCAAATCTGGCTCGGGGAAATAGCGATAATCTTCGGCAGATTCTTTACTACGCTGTGAGAACGTCGCTTGGGTATTCTCGTCCCAGCCTCGGGTCTCTTGGGCTACCCTCCCTCCCCCATCGAGAAGTTTGGTTTGGCGTTCTATTTCATAGCTTATCGCGCGCTCCATAGCACGAAATGAGTTGAGATTTTTCACCTCCACTTTGGTGCCGAGTACTTCGTCGCGGCTCACCGAGATGTTGGCCTCAACGCGCATCTGCCCCTTCTCCATATCGGCGTCACTCACCCCAAGCGTGCGCAAGAGCAACTGGAGTTCGCGCGCAAAATCACCAACCTCCTTGGGGCTGTGCATAACCGGCTCGGTCACCAGCTCCATCAGAGGCACACCCGAGCGATTAAAATCCACGAGCGATATATCGGCTTGCCCTGAATTAGTCGAGGGGTGTTGTGAGCGGGCAGTGTCCTCTTCGAGATGCACACGGGTTATCGCAACACTGTTGAGTGAACCTCCTTGGACCAGGGGATACTTATACTGGCTGATTTGATAGCCCTTGGGGATGTCGGGATAAAAATAATTTTTTCGATCGAATTCGGTATACTCATCTGCGAGCTTACTGCCGAGTGCCGCGCCCACCAACAATACATGGTGCACCGCTTCTTTATTGATGACCGGTAACGTCCCGGGGTGCGCCATACACACCGGGCAAATAGTGGTGTTGGGTGTGTGCTCGTCGGGATCATTGCGACACGAACAAAACATCTTGGTCGCCGTTTTAAGTTCGGCGTGGACCTCGAGCCCGACGGTAAGGCGATAATCGCTCATACCGCGATAGTATCACAATCGAGCTGTTATACCTCACCAAGCGTCTTGGTGAGCGCACGACTTAGGCTACTGACCGAGTCGTCGTCTAAGACCGACACGATCAAGATCTCCCCTTTCTCTTTTTTGAGCGCTTTAGCGATAACATCCGAGATTTGTTGAATTTCTTGCGTATCTCGGGTATCCGATTTTGTAAGAATGACGATTTCGGGTCGCCGTGCGAGCGAGCCATCCTCGAAACTCTCGAGCTCTTTTCGCACAACTCGATACTCACACAATGGATCTGCCGAGTCGAGCGCGAGGCAATGCAGGATGACCCGGGTGCGCGAGATGTGGCGCAAAAATCGCGTCCCGAGCCCCTTCCCTTGTGAGGCTCCTTCGATGAGCCCGGGGATATCAGCTAGAACGAAACCGAAGAGCATGCCGAGATTCGGCTCGAGTGTGGTAAAAGGATACGCCCCTATCTTGCCCGTGGCATGGGTGAGAGCGTTGAGGAGTGAGGTCTTGCCAGCGTTCGGCACCCCCACGAGCCCTGCATCAGCAACGAGACGCAATTCGATAGTGAGGCGCGCCTCTTCTCCAGCGGCGCCCGGGGTGCTTTCTTTAGGTGAGCGATTTATCGATGATTTAAAAACAGCATTACCCGCGCCGCCGCGGCCACCCTTGAGCACGAGCTGCTGCATGCCTTCGCGCGCGAGGTCGAAGACCTCGCGCGTCTCTTCGTTGCGCACCAACGAGCCTAGCGGCACATCCACTATCAAATCAGCGCCACGCGCGCCATGCTTCTCTCGATTACCACCCGCCTCCCCATCGCCTGCGGCAAATAATTTTTCTCCACGATAACGTGCAAGAAGTGTGAGGTCGCGCACCGCGCGAAAATATACATCCCCGCCGTCGCCCCCATTGCCGCCTGCGGGCCCCGAGAGCTCTTTCCCCCGCAGGTGAAGCCACGCAACGGTACCATCGCCGCCCTTCCCCGCTCGGGCTTGTAGACTCACTTCGTCAACAAAAGCCATCTTAGTGAAGGAGCGCGTGTAAAACCCATCCGACCACCGTGAGTATGAGCGAGCCCAAGAGCGCCGGGATGAATCCTGCGACCATAAAGCCCGCCACGAACGTCGCTAAAAACCAAAAGAGCAACGCGTTAAGAAGGAATGAGAAAAGCCCCAGCGTGAGCAGATTGATGGGCAGCGTGAGCAAAGTGAGGACCGGTTTTATAAAAAGCATGATGAAGCCCCACAGCACCGCCACCACGAGCGCGGTGTAAAAGTTAGCCACGCCGATACCCGAGATAATACTCGGCAAGACCAGAAGAGTGCCCGCAATCACCAAGAGACGAATGAGTAGTTTGACTATCATGCGGTTATGATACGCGATTATAAATAATTGAGCAACCGTTCGTAACCCAAACCCCCGAGAATCGTATAGCCCCACGAGGCTAGGTAGCCCATATCGCCCATAAGCATGAGCACGCCGAGCACTATTAATACCACACCACCCAGCATCGAAAGTATTTCTACTCCCCTGCTCCAGCGCGAGAGTACGATACCTGCGCGCTCAAGCAGAAGTGCCGTGAGCAAAAACGGCATCGCTAGCCCGAGAGAAAACACGCCAAGAAGAAACGCGCCTGCGGCGGCAGTCGTCGAGACTGAAGCGAGTAAGAGCACGGTGCCGAGGAGTGGCCCGATGCACGGGCTCCAGCCCAAGGCGAAGAGCGCGCCGATGATAAACGAACTTTCGGGCCGCCCCACCGAGAGCCCGCGCGGGATGCGCATCCTCCATTCACGGCGAAACTGCGGCAGAGAAAAACCGAGCAACATGAGGCCGAAAAAAATAATGAGCAGTCCTGCCGCGCGCGCGATGAGCGGCCGCCACGGCCCGAGCAGGACGCCAACGAGCCCGGCAAACGCCCCCAACAAAACGAACACGAGCGAGAAACCGAGCACAAAGCCCAGCGCGTTTTGCATCACCCGCTTGCCATCGCCCGCAATAAACGCGAGGTAGCCGGGGATCAGAGGCAGCGTGCAGGGCGCCAAAAACATGAGCACGCCGGCAAGAAAAGCAGCGGGCGCGAGGGTGAGCGTACTGGCGAGCATCACCGCTTATTCTACTGTCTTCACTGACCTTTTTCTACTAATTAAGCCACCAGATTGAGAAGTTGAGTACCGAGGCGAACGACACCCACGCGAGATAGGGCACGAGTAGGAGCGCCGCAGAGTGGCGCACGCGGGCAAAAGCGAGGATAGTGCCAATGATGAGCGCTAAGAGTAAAACGATATCGATGAGCCCCAAAAGCGGATTGTGAAGGCCAAAAAAGAGCGGCGTCCATACCGCGTTGACCACGAGCTGGGCCCAATATAATTTCAAGGCGCGCTTGCCGCGAGGGCCTTTCTGCCACACCAGGTAGGCGGCCACACCCATGAGCGCGTAGAGGATCGTCCACACCGGACCAAAGAGCCAGCTCGGCGGATTGAACGAAGGGTGGACGAGCCCCGCATACCATCCGTTAACATTCCCCATAAAAAGTGCCCCGGCAAGCCCGGCCGCTTCGGCGACCACTACAAAAATAATAAGCCACACCAGTGAAGAGCGATTTTTCATACTACACAGTATATCCCCTATTTTTTCTCCGCCATCAATTTCTGAACTACGATAAAGAAAAGGCGGAAACATAATGGAAAAAGAAACGGCCGCCCTCCCTAGGAGGAAGGCGGCCGTGCCCCGGATTGCCCTGGGGCGGTAGAAAAGATCGTGTCACGCCGCTGGCTGTTTGACCTGGTGAGCCCACAGCCGTTCGGTGAGAGCGCGAACATGTTCGCGGTGTTGCGCGAAACAGTCGTGGAGCCGCAACATGATGTATCCCACGGGATCGTCGGAACGGGCACGCAGTTCGCTGACACGGATCACATCGGCTTCGCCGGAGGCGAAGAACCTCCAAGCATCTTCGAGCGAGCGGCCGAGACTGTATGACATCGTGCGAGCGAACATGCCGCGTTCGTCAAGATCGGAACCGACCACACGATGAGCGATTCCGTCTTGTGCCCAGAATGCCGCTTGCTCCTCGCTCGACCTGAACGAGAGCGTGACCAGGTCGTCGTTGTATAGAGCCCAGACATTACCGCGTTGGACAAGTTCGATTTCGTCGGCGGCCATATTCCAGCCCCGCGGGTCTCCGGCCGAGAGGTCAAAGAGGAACTCATTCTTCGGGCGCTTGCTGTTCTCTTTATGGAACTTTTGTTCCCGCTTTTCGGTTTCTGCCGCCGTCTCCATCACCTCGTAGCGAGGAACATCGTCGAGAGTGAACGGCTTGCCGAGGAAGATCCCGCGGATTGTGCGGGGTGCATCGTTGACATTCTCGGCGCCCGGACTTTTCTTGAAGCGGACGGTGTCGCCCGGATAGAAGAGGATCGGGTGTGACAGGTCGCCGAGCCGCTGGTTGTTGGCCGAGCCCTGCGTAAGCGACGCCTTGGACGTATCGGCGACGATGAAGTGTCGGGTGTTGAGACCCTGAACTTCTTCTCCGTCGAACTGGGCCCGGATGGTCTCGGGGTCGATGTAGCGACCGGGTAGACGGCCATTGATGTCAAGGACACCGATCAGCTCTTCGGAATAGCCGACGAACGTCGCATATTGACCGCGATGTTTCTCAAAGAACCATCTCGATTTGAAGTCCTCGCCCCCAAGAGGGCAGTCGTAGTACAACTTGCAACCAGGCTGGAGGGCCATGGGAGCACGGATGACGATAGACATGCGAGTGTCTCCTTCTGGTTATGCCTATTTAAACTCTACCAAATTTACCTTTTCTCCGCCATCAATTTCTGATGTTCCTCGATATTTTTTAAACCGCAGTTTTTATATTTTTTGCCAGAGCCGCACGGGCACGGGTCGTTCCTGCCCAGCGAAGCCTCGGCGGAGTTGGGGCGACCAGTTCCACCACTCTGGATAGTGACAACTGGCGCCGGGGCATTCTGCGCTTGCGCTTGCATCCCCTCTTGGGAGAGCCGCGGGAGTATTTCAAAAACACGTGCGGCCAGCATCGCTTCAAACTCTTTATAAAGGAGCGTCCCCTCTTTGCGATACTCGGTCAGAGGGTCGCGCTGGCCGTAGGCGCGCAAATTTACCGAACCGCGCAGATATTCCATATTTTCCAAATGATCGACCCACAAAAGGTCGAGGGTCTGGAGCACGATGCCGCGCGCCGTTTGTAAAAACACTTCGCGGCCCAGTTCTTCTTCTTTTTGTTTCAAAAGCGCCCGCTCCACATCCCCCGCCAAGGCCTCATGGGCGGCCAGGGCCTCGAGCACTCCCGCCACTTCGTCAAGCGAACCGACAAGCACTGCACGGCGCTTCTCGTAGACGGCGCGACGCTGTCTATCGAGCACGTTGTCGAACTCGAGCACATGCTTGCGCGCGTCGAAGTTGAAACCCTCTATTTTTTGCTGGGCGCTCTCCAAAGCGCGGGTTACCATGGCGTTTTCAATCGGCTCATCTTCGGGGATGCCGAAACGCCCCATGAGCCCTTTGAGCGAATCCGGCGCAAAAATGCGCATCAGACTATCCTCAAGCGAGACGAAAAATTGCGTCTGGCCCGGGTCGCCTTGGCGGCCAGAGCGCCCGCGCAGCTGGTTGTCGATGCGGCGCGCCTCGTGACGCTCGGTCCCCAAAACAAAGAGGCCGCCGAACCCTTTTACCGCCTCGTACTCTTCAGAGCTCGGGAGCGCTCCGCCGAGTTTTATGTCCACCCCGCGTCCGGCCATGTTGGTCGCCACCGTGACGCGCCCACGCGCGCCGGCAGATGCAATTATCTCACCTTCGCGCTCGTGGTTCTTGGCATTAAGTATCTCGTGCGGGACGCCCTCACTCTTGAGATAGGATGAAAGCAACTCGTTTTTCTCTATAGAGACCGTGCCTACCAAGACCGGTTGCCCTTTCTCGTGCAATTCTTTTATTTTACGTGCCAGCGCCTTAAACTTACCCGCCTCGGTCTGGAAGATGAGATCGTTAAAATCCTGCCGCACCACCGGGCGGTTGGTTGGCACCTCGACCACCTCAAGCGCATAGACTTTATAAAATTCTTCTGAGGATGTTTTGGCGGTGCCGGTCATGCCCGCGAGCTTTTCGTACAGCCTGAAGTAGTTTTGATAGGTGATACTCGCGAACGTGCGCGACTCTTTTTGTACGGTTACGCCTTCTTTGGCCTCCACGGCCTGGTGCAAGCCCTCGCTCCACCGGCGGCCCGGCTGGAGCCGCCCGGTAAATTCATCCACGATGATAATCTCGCCATTCTTCACCACATACTCTTTATCGCGGCGGAAGAGCGCCTTGGCGCGGACGGCGGTCTCGAGATGGTGCACCACTTTGATGCCGCCCTCGGTATAGATATTCTCGACGCCTAAAATTTTCTCGACGCGCTCAATCCCTGCCCCGGTGAGTTGGATGGCTTTGAGTTTTTCATCCACCGTGTAGTCGCGTTCACTCTGGAGCCCGATCGCTATTGCGGCAAAGCGCCGATACCAATCATCCGACTCGGCCGCCGGAGCAGAAATAATGAGCGGCGTGCGCGCTTCGTCGATGAGGATAGAGTCAACTTCGTCGATAATGGCGAAGTGATGCCCGCGCTGGCGAAGTTCCCCCGGATTGTACGAAATATTATCACGCAGATAATCAAAACCGAATTCGGAGTTGGTGCCGTAGGTAATATCCGCCTCGTATGCCTCTCGACGGCTGCAGGGACGCAAAAATTCGTAAAAAATACGGAAGCTCCCCTCTTCGTCGCGCATCGTATCGATTTGTGCGCCCGCCTGCTCGGCGGGCAGGTGTGTTGGATCATAGAGATACGAGGCGTCTTGATTGATGACCGCGATACTCATCCCGAGCACAAAATACACCTGCCCCATCCAGACCGCGTCGCGGCGCGCGAGGTAGTCATTGACGGTAATGACATGTACGCCCTTACCCCCGAGCGCGTTGAGATAGGCTGGGAGTGTTGCCACCAGAGTTTTGCCTTCGCCAGTTTTCATCTCGGCGATGCCGCGAGCGTTGAGCACCGCGCCGCCCACCAACTGCACATCAAAGGGGCGCAGTTTCAGCGTGCGCCGCGCGGCCTCGCGCGCGAGCGCGAATGCCTCTGGCATGAGCGCCTCAGCATCCTCACCGGCAGTCAAACGCTCCCTAAATTGAGCCGTTTTTGCCCGCAGCGTCTCGTCCGAGAGTGCCGAAAACTCCGGCTCGAAGGCGAGCGCCTTTTCGGCCACTTTTTGGCCCTGTTTCACCAAAGGCGAGGCGCTCTCCCCAAATATGTTTTTGAGCGAAATCACCGCAAAATAGTACCATCTTTTGACCTTTTCTGCCTGTTTGGGACATTGTTTGAGACATTGAAGGATAAGAAAAACCTCCGCCCTGGGCAGAGGTTTTTCTTTCGAGAGGATTCCCTCAACTCTCCTGGGAGTGAGGGGCCGGGGTTAGCGGCGTGCTTTCTTCTTGGCCATAGTATTTTCGTTGCCGTAATAGTGGTTACGCATCGTTCGACCGTGCGTCGCGCGAGCCCTAGGACAGCGCGCGCAGCACATCTCGATGCTTCATGCATAAGTATCGAGCATATTAACTATAGTTACAATGAAAAAAAATTTTCATCTGTGGATAACTAGCACAGAAAATTTTACAAAATTATTTTTACCTCGGGTTCAAGCTCGATACCAAACGTTTCGAAAACTTTTTTTGAGACATGTTCTGCGAGATCGCGCACTTCGCGCGCGGTGCAATTATTTTCAGCGACAATGACCAGCGGCTGTTTTTCAAACAGTCGCACGCGACCCATCTGGAGACCTTTCATTGAGAGCGCGTGGTCGAGCAACCACGCCAGAGGCACTTTTACCCCCTCGGCCTCCGGCATAGAAAAAAGCGGCATATCGGGGAAGCGCCGTCTAAGCTGATCCGCCTCGACCCTCGGCAAAATGGGGTTTTTGAAGAACGAGCCTGCCGTCCCCTCGCGGCTTAAATCGGGGAATTTCCCCTCTCGAATCTCTAAAACAGCCTTGCGTATAAAGCTTATTTCTGTATTTTCTTCGCTACCAAACCGCAGAGCCAAGTCTTTATACGAGAGATCTGGTTTGCTGGAGCGGGAAAGGATGAACGCCGCGCGTAAAACAATATATTTCTCGCTATTTTTCTTGAAAAAACTATCCCGATACCCAAACGCGCACTCCGCGTTATTTATTTTGGTGACTTCTCCACTTTCTCTATCGAAAATTTCAGCCCAGGTGAGCGTCTGCGAGAGTGCGGCGCCGTAGGCGCCAATATTACCCACCACAGCGCCGCCGACGGTGCCGGGGATGCCCGAAAGATTTTCTAAGCCCCAGAGTTTTTCATCCACTGCGCGCGCGACTAAATCGTCCCAACTCTCCCCTGCCCCCGCAATAAGTAAAACTTCTTCTTTATTTTGCTCCTCGACTTCAATGCCTTTGATTTCGATTTTGATGACCAATCCATCGAAACCCTCATCGGCAAAAAGCGTATTAGAGCCGCCGCCAAGTATGAGCGTGGGGAGATGTTTATCCCGAGCAAAACCTGCCTTGCCGGCAGGCAGGTCGAGTGCTTTCTTTAAGTCCGCAACACTCTCCACTCGCGCGAAATACCGAGCCGGCCCGCCAATGTGGAAGGTCGAAAAGGGCGCCAGCGGGACATTTTCTCCTATCTCCATGCCCTTCAGTGTCTATCCTGAAGCCCCGAATGTCCAGCAACGCTGATTAGTGAGCGGTGACCGTGAGGGTACTACTACTAACCACGACAGGGTTCGGAGAGCCGGCAGTAATGGTTACCGTATAAGTCCCATTTAGCGGAACGGTCACTGTGGTAGACCAGCGACCATCGGTAACGGTGAGTGGTGATTGCCAAACCCCGTAACCGGCTGAAGCTTTAATGACAATATTGAAGTAATTACTACCAGAAGCAGTGCCGCTGATTGTTGGTTTATTGGATGTAGTGATAAGTGAAGCAGAGTCTATACTCGCTGAGGCAGTCGAAGAGGCAATCGTTACGACAAGCGTGTCTGATGCGAGAACATTACCAGTAATATAGTCTTTGACAGATACTGGATATGAACCTGGTGATGTTATAGCTACCGACGTTGACCAACGACCATTCACGACAGGGATGGCAGAAATCGAGCCGTAGGGTGTCTGAAAGATTACCGCAACACCAGAAGCTGTGCCCGAAACAGTTATTGACCCTGCTGTGCCAGTGAGCGAACTCGGGTTAATTGTCGCGGTTGGAGTTCCAGATGTTTGGTTAGAGTTAACTGTAAGGATGCCTTTTGCGAGAACTGTATTGTTACTTGTGTTAGTGACCACGACTGTGTATGTTCCGTTCGACAAAGGAGTCACATTCGCCCACCAACTACTGAATGACTGACATGGATGACTAATACACGTTACGGGTATAATTGCACCCCTAAACGATGCGTCGTCTTGTGATGCAGCGTAGACAACTGTGTCCTGCGCATTAGTGATAGAAATATGGAGTGGTACATCTCCAGACTCCTGCAGTTTTATGACTGGAGTAGCCGACGTCGAGAACAGCGAACTCTGATCAATCGCCACGGTTGGGGTGCCTGTTGTTTGGTTAGAGTTAACTGTAAGGATGCCGGAAACAAGGAGTGGGAGTATGCCGCTTTCACTGTTTTGAGGAACGTTGTATACACCGACGGTATACGTACCCGGCGTGAGAGTACTTCCCGTATACCCACGCATGGGCATGGACCACCGACCATTCGTCATAGAAATTACTCCACTTGCATTGCAATCCCCCCACTTATAGCCAGGTATTGAATCGGGGCCAGTACTTCGTAGAGGAAGTGGGCCGCTCCCAACATAGACACATATCCAGGATGTATTGGTAACCGTTCCCGTTATGGTCGGCGTCAGAGACGTTGTGGTAAGCGAACTCTGATCAATCGTCGCGGTTGGGGTGCTGGATGTTTGGCCGCCGGTGACAGTAATAGTTTGTGAGCTAACTACAGTACCGTTCGAATCTTCAAACTTCACTGTATAGGTACCCGCCTGTTTGAACGTGTGTCCGATACTACATACAGCACCCGAACCCTGGCCACAGATTGCTCCACCGTCGGCTTCGCTGTTTACGTTGTTATAGGCTTTTATGAGTGGCGTACCGTCGCCGAAATCTATTGCTATATTATTACTTACAGAATTTGCGGGATATGCGGCAGTAATCTGTAGCGGTGCCATTCCTGTAGTTGGTTTGAACACTACTGGAACCTGCGGTTGTACTGGTGGAAGCGTTACAATATTTCCCCCACATCCCACACTGGCCCTTGTTTTGGGCCCCATGAGGCCGTAAGCCGTGTCGTTTTGTGAGGAGACGATACCAAGGGAGAGCTGGAGCTGGCCCACCGCTTGGGCGGTCACGAAGCCATAGTAACCGGTAGCACCAGCACTAAAGTAACCTTTTTGGGCGAGATAGTTCTGTAGGTTAGTGACATCGCTCCCCGTGGAGCCAAGCGTCAGATTTTGAGAAAGGTTGAGGCAGGATTGATTGGTGGCAGACGCCGAGCCGCCCAAAGCGGCAGAGACATTATTGATAACACTCTGATCCGCACCAAATGCCTGGAGCATTGAGAGAATGGAGGAGATTTGCGTTGCATTAAGACCATCTGCCCGCACGGCGGGTGCCAGAGCGAAAGCGAATAATGAAAGGGCCACAACTAACCCCGCAAACTTTTTGCTCGAAAACATAGAAAATAGTTATTAAATAATAGTTTTTAAGGCGCACCAAACAACACCATAGATTCTACCATGTTAAAAATCCCCCCAAAGATGCTATTCTTGGCGGATGAAGTGGCGGCCGCTTTTTTTTGTTTTGCTTGCCGCAGCTGTGGGAGCCTTTCTCAAGCTCTATGTTATAGGCCCATTGCCGGGGAGCAGTGACTACCAAGCCTATATCGAGACCGCGAAGTTTTTCTCGGGCGTCCCGGGGGCCCAAATGCTCCCTTTTGAAATTTTGAAGCCGCTTAATCCGATGCTGGTGGCACTTTTTGGATTTTTCGTCGGTATACCGCATGCTTTTCTCCTCCAATCGGTGCTGTTTTACTTTGCGCTCGCGGTGGCGATGTATTTCTTAGCACGAGAATTTTTTGAAGATGATTTTACCGCCGCCTCGGCCGGCATCCTCATGGCCTCGAGCTATCCGGTACTCAAATATGGCGTCGATATCTATGCCGACGCGGGCGCGTGGTTCTTTTATGTGCTCTCGCTCTGGCTCACGCTGAAATTCCTCAAACAGCCTGCCCGCAAAATCCTTTTTTGGAACATCGCGGTCATCACCGTGGGTTTTTTGTGGAAGGAGTATAGCGTCGTGGCGGCGATTATCTTTGGGCTCACGCTTCTCTGCCATCCCGCGCTCTCCATACGGCAAAAAATCACCAATATCGCCTGGTTTGCGGGCATCTTTTTGGCGGTCAATCTCGCCTGGCAGGCGGTGGTCTACGGCCTCTGGCACTACACATACCTCGATTGGTACCACGCGGGCGGCACGCCCGGGTTTGAGACGCAGTGGACGCCCAAAAACGTTACAAAAAGCTTTGGCGCTTTGCTCGGGCTTTTGTGGCTCGCGGTACCGATTGGTATATACAAACTGCGCAATCTCTCGAACTATCAGAAAATATTTTTACTATGCGCCGTGCCACCGCCTTTTATCGCGCTCTTGTGGGGATTTGTTTCGAGCCGGCTCTTTTTTGTCATCGCCGTGCCGTTGATGCTCTCGGCACTCTTCGGCATGCAATCTGCCTTTAAAAGCCGCACTGCGCTCGCGATTTGTACCACGATTGCCGTCATTGCGAATATCGCGTGGCTCTTTTTCTCTTATGCCATCAACATCTAATTCATCCCGGCTCCTCTCGGTCATTGTGCCCTGCTACAACGAGCCTACGACCATTGCCGAAGTTGTAGAAAAAGTGCTTGCCTCGCCGCTACCTCTCGGTTGGGAGAAAGAAATTATCATCGTCGACGACGGCTCACACGAGCAGACGAAAATAGCGCTCCAAAAAATCGAGCACGCAGCTTACCCCAATGTCTTAGTTATTTATCGAAAGAAAAATGGCGGCAAAGGTGCTGCGGTAAAAGAGGGTTTGGGCGCGGCACAGGGCGATTATTGCATCATCCAAGATGCCGATCTTGAGCTCGACCCGGGCGACTATGCCACACTCCTCTCCCCCATCCATGCAGGAGCGGCGACTGTGGTATTTGGCTATCGAACGCTTGCACAGAAAGAAGGCCAGAAAGCACTCTATTTTTGGGGCGGGCGCGCCATTTCGATGCTGTATAACTTCTGTTTTTGGACGAAATTCAAGGATATCCCCTGCTGTTATAAAGTGTTCGGCCGCGAACACATCAAGGCACTCAAGGCGTGCCCGAGCGACGATTTTGTTTTTGACGCTATCGAGCTTACGCGCGAGATCTCGCGGGGCGGCCACTACACCCAAGTGCCGGTCTCGTACTATCCGCGGACGCATGACGAAGGAAAGAAGCTCAGTTGGGTGCACGGCGTGCGTTGTGCCGTCTCTATCGTGCTCTTGCGGCTCGGGCTCGGGAGCCGCGTGCCGCCCGCCCATGAATTTTTAAAACTGGGGCGATTTTTCACCTCGGGTGTCGCGACGGTCATCGTCAACATAACCGCGCTCTATATACTCACCGAGTATGCGCAGGTGTGGTATCTCACCTCGTCTGTTATCGCCTTTTGCATATCCTACGGGGTTAACTTTTTACTCCAAAAATTCTGGACATTCCAAAATAGAGAACTCCGCGGGGCGCATAAACAACTCGCGCTCCACCTTTGCCTGGCACTCGCAAACCTCGTGCTCAACACACTCGTCCTTTTTGCTTTAGTGCACTACCTGCACCTCTGGTACATCGCGGCACAGATACTCGCGGTAGCCATCATTGCGCTTGATAGTTTCTTCCTCTCCCGTCTTATTTTTGCGCCCAGAACTTAATTTATTGCCCTGCGTACGCGGCTTTTTCGGCCTGGATTGTTGCTATTTGTTGTTCCGCACTCACGGGAGTTGCGACCGACGGATCGAGGGCGAGAATGGTTTTAACAAGGCCTAAAAGTTTAGCATCTTCACCGGGCATGCCAGTCCAACCTGCCGCATCTGAAATACTTAGAAAATTGTTGGCTGAGAGAGGGACAATTCTGTTAAGGCTCTTGTTTTGACCGTAAAACATGTGCAATCCTCCCATAGTGTTTATCGAAATATCTGCCGGCTTCCCTCCACTGGCCGGCGCATAATCATTTGCTCCAGAGGAGACTGCGACCATCCACACATGTTGCGTGGTATTAAAGTAATATGTTTTTGGGTCACACGTGCCACAAGCTCCAGCCGGGATTTTATAACTCAAATCGGATGACGTGATTTTATCGATGTCCACCTCCATCCCGTTGCCGCGCACCATTATCCTGCCCGCTGACAAATTGCCTGCTTTATCGGTAGTCCCTGCAAACATACCTTTCCCGGTCTCGGACATGTTCGTGACAGTCCACCCGCTCGGATACCAGAACGAAAAACCAAAATCGGCATCGGTATATTGCGACATGCCGGGGACGGAGATTGATTGCGGTGTGCCAACAACCGTTAGTGTCCCGGAGGCAAGGGTGGTGTCTACTTTGTCAGTGCCTTGCCCCACATTAACTATCGCCCCTATAAGAGCCTCCGTACTTTGATCAGCACCTTGAAGAGTATAAGACCAGCGACTATCTACTACCGGCACCACACTGCGCTCAAGAACTCTTCCTCCCGTATAAGTCGCTGTGTGCTCCATAATAATACTGACGGCAACATCAGAAATGCCAGCGGCCGTGCCCGTGACAGTCCAGTGCCCCGGGGACAATGCGAGTGAACTTTGGTCGATAGTTGCCGATGGTATCTGAGTAGTATCTTCCGTTTGCCCTGTACTCGTCGCAGCTGGCACGAAGTTGGAGAGATCAATCGAGGCGGGTATATGGCGCGTTTGGAGATAAAAGTACGCACTACCGCTCACGACTAAAATCCCCAAAATAATAATGAGCGGCCACAGGAGCGCGAACCCGCGTTGGTTTTTCATACCCGCTAGTATAGCGTGCTATTTTTGCTCCGGTGGTTTGAGCGTACCGTTTTGGATCTGGGTGATGACCGTCTGGATTTGGGTTGCCAGTGCAGGATTTTCTTTAATCGCCGCCTGGAGCTCAAGCACCGTGTCGCGAGTGTCGGCAATGCCGAAGTAGAATTGCGCCAGATTAATATAATTTTCTATAGTAGCCGGATTTTTGGCGATACGCGCCTGCCAGATGCTCACCACGCGATTATATTGTTTGGTATTGGTGTAGACCTGTACGAGCCGCGCATCATCCACTAAGACCGTGCCAAAACCCTGGGTCAAGAGTGCATCGGCCTGCGCATTTTGCCCGGCGTAATAGAGCCCCGAAGCGTAGAGAATGCGCGCGTCGGTGTAGGCCGGTTCCTCGTCGAAGGCTTTTTTAAGTATCGGGAGCGCATCAGCGAGATCGCTCTCATTGATGTAGAGCACGCCAAGCTGGAACATGATTTGCTGTTTCTGCGGCGAGTCGGCGAGTGCCGCTTTAAGCTCAACCTGCGCTTGAGGCAACTGCCCCGACGCCTGCAAAAACGTGCCGTCAAAAAGCTCCAGCCGCGCGTCGTGCTGGCGTTGTGCCAGGAGTGCCTGCCCCGCGCTTTGCGCAAGCGTCGCGAGGCTTTGTTTAACGGCCGGATCAACCGAGCTTGACTGTAATTCGGTCGAGGTAAATTGCCAGAGCTGTTCCGTCACCTCCTGCTTGCCGAGTGGGCCACCCGGCCAGATGCCCTCGCCGAGCGCTGATTGGAACCCCGCCAGATTTTGTTTTGGATCCTTCGGTTGTGCCGAGAGACTGCCCGAGCTGTCGGCAACTGCCACCTGGGTCGTGATAGCGCCAACGAGCGTCTGCGCCCGCACGATGCCCGGCGCATTCAGCACCCATGCCCCGAGCCCCACACCGACGATGATAAACGGCAGGGCGATAGCAATAGCCTGATCGCCCACCGGCCGCGAGAGCGCCATGAAGCCAGGTAGTTTTTTCTGCGAGAGCCCGTGTGCCAGCGCGAGCACGACTAAGAAATAGACCGAGCTCGAGAGATTGTCGAAGACGAAGAGATTGTTGAAGGCGTAAGCGGCCAGGAGCCCTATAAAGGCCGCCTGCTCGGGCACCGAGAGGGCGCTCCCCGCAATAGCCACCACGGCCAAGACAAAGAGCGAGACATAGAGCAGGAAGGCCGGGAGGCCGCCCGCGACGAGCCAGTCGAGGAATTGATTGTGCGCCCTATCGAACCACGACTCCTGGTCATACATCGCGGGGCTGTAATAGTTGTTGAAGACGTAGCTAAAATTTTCCTGCCCCCAACCGAGCGCCATGGTCTTAGGGCTCTGCACAAAACCCTGATACGCCATGTGCCAGATGAGGAAACGCGCCTCGGTTGTTTTATCGGTGAGCGAAATGGAGGCTACGCGGTTGAGCGTGTTTGATTTTTGCACTATGGCCGTATTTTTAAGCGCAAAGAATGCGATAACGAGCACCGCTATCACCCCAATGGCGCCCATCGAAACTTTCCGCAAAGCGCGCCATTCTGGCTGGCGCGCCGCGCGCCAGATGATCCACAAGGCGCCGAGTACAAGCCCGCCCACAAGCCCCAAGAGCGCGCCGCGCGTCTCGGTCTCGAAGAGCGCGGTGAACTGGAGCACCAGAGCGATGCCGTAGAGCGATTGAGCCACGGCCGAGCTCCGTTGGCGCACCAGCAAAAAGAGCGTGAAGAACATATTGAAGAGCATAAAGACGGCGAGGTAGGTCGCGTTGCCCAAAGTCGCATCGAGCCGCCCTTGATCAATCGCTATGGCGCCGCCAATTTGAAAGAGTGCGTACACTCCCATGAGCACGCTCGAGAGGATTGAGCACTGTAGGAGCCGCTCCCACCACTTCTCTGCCTCGACGACCGCACCAAGAATAATGAAGTAGACGAAGAGATGCAGGAGAGTGAGGTAGCCTTCCATGCGCTCGAAGTTGCTCCAGAAGCTCTTGGTCGGGTCAGCACTAAAAATAGTGGCGATGCCCATCCACACCACAAAAGCTGTGAGTGCCCACAATATGCACGAGGCGCGCGGGCGATACTTCGGCTCGCGCAGGGCCAAGACGAGATAGAGCCCGAGAAGGATTTCAATCAGTAGGCGAAAGACGAAGTTCTTCCCCACAATGAAAGGGAAGAACGCATTGACCGGGAACGCGATATTAAAAATATCAGGGAAAACACTGCCATTAGCGACAATAAAAGGCACAAAAAAAACGAGGCACAGCCCGCCAATAACTGCAAAGCGCAGGGGTTTGAGGTATGACATACAGAGATACTATATCAGAAAAACAGTTTGACGAAACCTAGTATCCCTTGCTTCCATGGCACGCGATGGGAGATGCCGCCGACCCCCTTAAACTCTCCTTGATGTGCCAGATACCACTCAAAATTGCGCACCAACGCCTGCTTATTGGAATATATCGGCTCCCAATCAAGCTTGGTTTCGGCTTTCTCGATTGAGACAAAACTGTCTTTAGAGGCCGTCTCATATACCCATTTGTACAGCGGTGAGAGATGTAGCAATTCCAAGAGGCGCAACATCCAGATGGCGGGCGCGGCGGGCAGGCCGATCATTTTTTTGCCGAATCCAGCCCTATTGAGCACTGCCTGGTAATCCTCACGCATGGTGGCAAACTCCTTGGCGCCGATGTTAAACGTGTCATTGATGACGCACGCATCTTTGGCGGCACACAAATCAATGGCCACGCACAAATCCTCGACGTCGAGCAGTTGGTAGTGATTGCGGCCATTGCCGAGGAGCGGGAAATTCTTCCCCGCCGCCGCCCAATCATAAAAAAGCGCGAAAACGCCGAGCCGCTCTGGACCCACGAACGACTTAGGCCGGATGATAGGGACGATCATCCCTTTTTTGCGATACTCCAGGCAGATTTCTTCGGCCGCAATCTTTGCTTTGCCGTACTCACCCACCCCGCTCAGTTGGTCGGTCTCATACAGCGGGTGGTGATCGGGTATGCCGTACACCGCAGTGGAGGAGATATGGATGACTCGTTTGACGCCGCACTGCCGCGCCGCCTCAAGCACATTGCGCGTGCCATCGATGTCGGTCGTGCGGATATCTTCCGGTGTATAGAGCGGCAGCGCCGCTGCCGCGTGCACGACTATATCGGCGCCCACCATCGCCTCCTTGAGCGGTGCAAAATTGCGGATGTCGTTGGTGATCACCCGCACGCGGTCCTGCTCTGGATAATCAAACGGCGCAAAATCGTAGGAAGCAACTTCGTGCCCGCGCGCCAAAAGATAACGAGAGAGATTGATGCCTAAAAATCCCGCCCCGCCGGTGATAAAAAATTTCATGTATTTATTCTACTACTACAAGTAGAACACGGCGATCACGCAGGCAAACCATGCAAGGCTGCACAGCAGGAGGCCGTTGTCTCTGAAAATGAGTTTTTCGGGATGCTCGATATCATCGCGCTCAAAAACGAGCTGGAGATAGCGCATCACACCGGCCAGCACGGGGAGCGTCGAGTAGACCGTCCACGCTGATTCGGTACCGAGGATGCTATAGAGCCCGTAGCATACCATCACCAAGGCCGCGCTGATGAAAAGCATCCCCTCCAAAAAACGCTCCGGGTATTGATTCAGCACTGCGCGCGGGCGACCGGAGCGGCGCTCTGAGTAGCGCTTGGCAACAACGAGAAACAGCGCGAGAAAAATGACCGAGAGCGTCAGCCAAGAGGAAAGGTGCACCCCCGCCGCCGCGCCGCCGACCATGACCCGTGCCAAATAAAACCAGATGAAGAGTAATATCTCAACTAACGCAATGCGCTTGAGCCAAAGGCTATACGCCGCCGACGAAAGTACATAGAGACCCGCCACAACAGCTACCGCCGGCGCATAGATAACGATGAAACATACAGCGGCACCCGCAAGTAATACCGCCAAAAAAGTGCCGAACCAACGGAGATATCTCCCGAGGCGATTGGCCGGCGACATTTGTGCGTGTCTAGACGGTCAGCGGCAACATCCATCGCATCATTGAGGATATACCCCGCGCTCGCTAAAAAGCAGAAGGCGAAAAAGGCGGCGCAGGTACTTTGAAGTAAAGTCCCATCGAATAATTGCCGGGCGAAGAAAAGCGGGGCGAAAATGAGGATGTTTTTCACCCACTGCCTCGGACGCATGAGGAGTAGCCCATAGCACATAGTCGCAGCAATATCATCCGTAGCGTTGAAAATTTTGTCGGCGAGCGACTCCGCTCGGTCAGTGACGCGGGGCGAGATATGTATGAAGGTCGCACCAATACTTAGGGCAAAGAGCCCGTCGGTCAGTACCTTATCTCCCACCACGACCATTTTTTTGTACTGCGGGATAATTCCGCCGAGCGCGCGCGAGTTAGGTTTGCGGTGCTTGTTCTCGATGAGCGACACGCCGAGCACCTCGGCTATGGCGCGGTTACGCGCCATAGCACGGCGATTAGAAAGTAATAAAACTTCATTTTCTTCCTTGAGCCGCGCCACCGCCTCGGCAGCCTTCGGCGTAACCTCAAAATCACCCGCCGAAGCGAGTGTACCATCTATATCGAGAATAACGGTATGGTCCCGTATATGCAGATCAGCCAGCCTCATGGCACCCGCACAGTAGTTGAAAAACGCTTAGTTGGCAAGTAGTGCCGTTTTTCTGAAGAAGTGCCCGGCCGGTATAGTATGGAGCAATGAAATCAGCTCGCCGACCCATCATTGTACTCGCTAACACCACAGCAGAGCATTTACTGCCGAGCGTCTGCCGGACGTTACGCGCCCGGCGCGGCAAAATGCAGATTGAACGCTTCAGCGACGGCGAAATCTGCGTGCGCTTTTTTGAGACGTTGCGCGACACCGAAGTCGTCATACTGGGTGGGACGCAACCGCCCGCAGAAAATTTCCTGGAGCTAGCTCTGCTCGCAAGCGCCGCACACGAGTGTGGCGCGAGAGAAATAACGATGGTCGTGACCTATCTTGGCTACAATCGGCAAGACAAGAGTGCCACGGGCTTCCCCGCAGCTCGCCTGCCTATCAAATTGCTCGCACACAGCGGCGCGAAGCGGATTCTCGTTGTCGACCCGCATGTACTCGCGACGCTGGCCCATGCGACTCCGCTCTCGGCGCGCGCGATTGCCGGGGCCCCCGCCGGCGCAGCCCATCTGAAACGCCGCAAACGCCAGCTCGTCGTCGTCTCGCCGGATGCGGGCGGGCGGGAGAGAGCTCGAAAAATGGCTCGTCTATTGGGGGCACCCATTCCGATTGTTCTACACAAACAACGCAACGCTCAACGCCGCGCGTCGATAGACGCCTCTCATGCACGTTCGGCCCTCGCTGGCCATGACGTGCTTCTGGTTGACGATGTCATAGATACTGGCGGGACGCTCGCGGCGGCGGCCGACGCTGTGCGGGCGGTAGGTGCGCGACACATTATCGCGTTCGCGACCCATGGGCTTTTTTCAGGCGACGCTTTGAAGCGCCTCGGACGGAGCTCCTTGGACGAAATACTGGTTACCGATACGCTCCCGCCCATAACTTCTCGCATTAAAGGGAGCAAGGCGCGGTTGCACATTATCCCGATAGCGCCTCTTTTGGCCAGTGCGCTACGAGGTGTTATTACGCGCCCAACGAAACGCGAGTGAGTACCAGGCATATCCCACCGATGATGAGCAGGTATCCAAAAATTTGCAGGCTGGTTATCGGCTCTCCCAACACGATGAATGCGAAAGAGTTTATGATGATAAAACTCATCACCACCATGACTGGGTAGGCGACTGAGAGTTGCAGTGTCCGCAGGGCAAGGAAATAGAGTAGTGCATTGCCAAGGAACAATACGAGCCCGAGCAAGAGTTGCCAGTTGCCGAGAACTAGGGCCGACAAAGCCGAGGCGCCCTCGAACCCGTGGCGCGCACCGAGCTTGAAGAGAATATTTGCTCCTCCGTTCAACACGAACGCACCTGCTAGTAGTAAATAGCCATTCATTGCAGTCTATAAAACCCGTATTGCCCGTTTTCGTCAATAGGCACAAGATGCTTGCCCGCTTGAGCAGCTAGTGCGTTGATAATATTTTCATCTTTTTTAGCTATCACCACATAACGTACTTGGGTATTGAGGAGTGCAATAAGTGGTGCCTTGTTCTGCGGGTATGAGCGCATTGGTACGGACGCGGCATATGCTGGCAAACGATCATATAGATATGCGTTATCAAAATCGTAGAATGCATCGTACGTATCGAAGTCGACCAACACCGGCGTGAGCGGCGAAAGTTTCTCGTGCGCTCGTAATACCAGTTGAGTTTCCGGTATTTTTTGCTCAAATGAGGCGAAACGCATAGGCAAAGAATTGCTTCCCCAGAAAACGAAGGCGAAAGACGCTGGGATAGAAAGAGCGAATGCTACCATTGCGATGCGCCCGATCATCCCCTCCTCTGTAGGCCGCGGCTGGCGGAGAACGCGGGAGCGAGCGACTTTGCAGAATACGAGCACCACAAACGCGCTGGCGAAAAAGAACAACTGGGAAAATACGGGGATGGGGATGAGTTTGGCGGGTACACCGATCCATGAAAAGAGAACTATTCCCGACAGAAGGACGGCAAAGACAAAATCTTCCGCATACGAATCCCACCACTCACTCCGTCGCAGAAAAATAAAAAGGGTCGTGAACAGTAGGGCGACCAGCCCAACAACGATGACGACATGTAGATGAGCCACTCCTGAGGCGACGGTTTCGGCGGGGAGCAGGTATGACCCGCCGCCGGTGTAGTAGAGCCTCCACCACGACCAAAAATAAAAAGCTTCAGCGCACAGCCATGCACCCCAGAAAGCCAGGAGTGTACCGGGCGTGCGGTACGAAGAACCAGAACGATACGCCCGCCAGAATTCGAAAGCGATAAGCGGGAGCGCGAGGATAAGCGCCTCCTCTCGCACAGCCAAAAATAAATTAAGCAAAAGTACACGCTCCCACAGCGGCCGCTCCCAGATTACCGCGAGCCCGAAGAGAACCAGGCATCCGACCAGGAATGTCGCAGGGCGCGTAGTGTCGGTCGCCGCTAAGAGAAGCGCTGTCGGCGACAGCATCAGAGCCGTTATTGAGAGAGCCACACTTCCGCGAGCGGCCCTGGGGATGCGCGCGATGAGGTAAACAACATAGAGTAACGGTAAAAAAGCCAACGAAGCATACAAAAGATCGACGCAGAGAGGAGACGAGAAAACCGGATAGAGAAATCCCGTGACATAGCGCATTGCCTCAAAGTGAACACTCGCGAGACCGAAGGCACCGTCGGCAACACCCGCCCCGGGATGAAAAATCCGCGTCAGCATGTTGCTGCCGTTGGGGTTGATGGTGAAGTGATGCGCAAGAGTTGGGCTCAAGAGCCGCGCCGCAAATTGCATGAAAAAAGGAAAATCGCTCGGCGCTGAGGCGGAGAACGAAAGCGAACGGTATTCGCCGTATCCAAAAACAACCGAACCACCAACACAGAGCAGAAAGAGTGCCACGAGGGAAAATTGTAAGGCTCGCTTCCGGACAGACATAAAAAACATATAAATATCTTGCGATTAGTGTAGCATGAGCAACTAATGCGCCCGCGGTGCTGTTCCATAGTACTATGAGGGCGACTATGCTAGAGCGATTCAAACACGGTTCGGTGCACCTCTTGCGCTGGAGCGAAAAGTATACCAAGACCGATATGATATACCTCGCCCAGGGTAGCGCCTGGTCGGCAATCGACACGATTCTCTCGGCTCTCATCTCGCTCGCGACTGCCCTGGCCTTCGCCAACCTCATCCCTAAAGAGACCTACGGCACCTACCAATATGTGCTGGTAGTAGCCGACCTCTTCGGCATTTTGGTCCTCGGCGGCGTCGACACGGCGTCTGCCCGATCGGTCGCGCGCGGTATGGAGGGCTCAATTTTCGACGGGCTCCGGGCAAAAATACGCTGGGGGCTTCTGGGCGGGGCCGGGTCAGTCATGCTCGGGGCATACTACCTCGCGCATACCAACCCAACGCTCGGCTGGGCGTTCATTATCATCGGTATCTTCATTCCCTTCTGGGAAGCGCCGACGCTCTACGCTGGATACTTGCAGGGTAAAAAACGTTTCGATTTGGCGACCGCCTGCGATGTTATTGGGCAGCTTATCCCCGCGCTCGTGCTCATACCCTGCCTCTTTCTTACGCACAATCTTTTTATTATTCTCGCTGCCTATCTCCTGAGCTGGGGCGGTGTTCGCGCACTCCTCTTTTGGCTGACGATTCACCTGCTACCGCCGAACCGTGCGCGCGACCCGGATATGGTCACCTATGGCAAACACCTCACAGTAATGACCGCGGTTAGCACGGTGGCCTCCAGCGCCGACGATGTTTTGCTGTGGCACTTTTTGGGGCCGGCAGCGGTCGCCATCTACATATTCGCCCAAGCGATACCAACGCGTGCCGCCGGCGTCATTAAAACTATTAATCGGCTCGCCTTCCCCAAATTTGCAGCAACCGACAGCATCACACTCAAGCAGACCCTCCCGCGCAAAGTAATTCTTCTATTTGGTATCAGCCTCTTGGGCGCTCTCGCATATATCCTGTGTGCGCAATTTATCTTCACCCTTTTCTTCCCACAGTATTTGGCCTCCGTGCATTACTCGCAACTACTAGCACTCATAATCGCTATGCAGCCATTCAATCTTTTCTCCAGCGCACTTTCCGCTCAAGCGAAGAAAAAAGCTCTCTACATCTATAATTTTGCTGTGCCCGCAGTGCGCCTTATTCTCCTCTTCTCGCTTATCCCACCCTTCGGCATCTGGGGTGCTGTGTTTGCCCTCGTCATTACCGATGTCTTCGATAGTGCAATATCGGCCACACTTTTTTACTGGGCATGATGAAGACAAAATGTAAGCTTCTAGCGATACGTTTCTGGCTAAAATATCGCCGGTGTACCGGTTTAGTTTTATGGTTTTGCCGTAACACCACTATCAAGGGCCCCGGCGGTGAAATAACCGTCCAATTTGAAGATTACCGGGATTTCAAAACTTTTCGCGAAGTGTTTTTTGAAGAGCAGTACCAGTTGCCCATCAATCCCGATAACGTAGAAATGATTGTGGACTTGGGTGCAAATGTGGGTTACGCGACAGCATATTTTTTTCTAAAGTATCCGAATGCAAAAATATTGGCTGTCGAACCTGGCCCGCAGGTATTCAAGAGACTAGCGGCTGTGGCGGCGGGACAAGAGAGAGTCGTAACCAGACAGATTGCTATTTCGGATTCGGATGGAATGACGAGGCTTCATTTAGTTGGAGACGCTTCTGCTTCTTCGTCGCTCATGGTGAGAAAGGATGAGACTCAGACCGTTCAGGTGGAGACGCAGACCCTCTCTACTCTTCTTAAAAATATTCCCGAAGTAGACATACTGAAGACAGATATTGAGGGTTCCGAACAATATGTGCTACAAGATCCCGCTATACATAAGGTAAAAAATATAATCGGAGAAATCCATCCTGACCTGATTACGGTGCCCGTAGAAACACTGCTCCGAAGTTTGGTGGATTTTGATTATGTTGTTAAAAAAATAACTGAAGGCCGGTTGATCCTAACGGCACAAAAAAATACTAGCGATAGAAATTCTGGATTTGACCCGCGACGATAGCGATATCATGTTCTTCTGCCCACGCGCGAGCCGCGGGCCGCGCAATAGCATTTTCGTCAAGAACCGCGTGTATTTTGGACGCGACGGCATTAGGGTCGTGCGCGTCGACAACGAACCCGCTCACGCCGTCTTTAATCGCTTCGGCCGAGCCGCCTTTTTGGCTACCAATAACGGGAACCCCGCAAGCGTTCGCCTCTAAATACACGAGACCAAATCCCTCAAACGCAGGAGTGCTTCCGGGCTTAACGATTGGTAACATCAAAAATAAATCAGCCTGGGCATATTCTTCCCGCAACGCTTCGTCTGAAATCCTGCCGAGGAAAGAAACTTGCTCCCCGAGACCATATTTTTGTATCTCTGCCTCCAAGGAGTGATAGTACTGCGAATCTGGCTCGTATGAGCCGACGATATGATAGAAAAAAATTCCACCATATTGCTCTTTATATACACCCATGGCACGGATAGATTCGAGTAGGCCTTTTCGCGATTTGGCCGGGGCCACCGTGAGAATATGTTTTCTACCATCCTCATGTGCCGAGGCGGCAGGGAGCGCATAGGTGGACATCGAGATGCCGTTGTGCACGGTTGTAATAAAATCCGCGCTCAACTTTACCGCATCTCTCATCGCCTGCCGTAGAAGATGCTGTTTTGTATAGTCGCTCACTGCCACGATGCCGGAGAGGCGCGCCAGCGCGCGTGCAAAAAGAATACGGTATAACCAATGCAAACCAAAAGGTGCGAACGAAGGGGCATACGCATACGTGCCGTGTACCGTTAAGAAGACCTTGGCCTTTCCCAGAGGAAGGAGGGGGACCAGGAGCGCGTAGGGTTCAAAGGTGATATGCACGATGTTGGGTTGATGCTGAAGAATCGCCCGCCTGATCGATCGATAATCGCGTAAAAATAAAAAGGGTTTGGTGAGGTAGGCAAACGGATCGGAAAGTTCTGCACCGAGAAACTCTGGCAAAGAAGTCGCCTCTTCCCCCGCGTGCTTGAGTGCCCGTTGTAGGTCGTAGGTGTAGCGCCCGTAGCCGCCACTGGTCGGATCTATCGTATTGCTAAGAAAAAGTATTTTCATGCGCGTTTGCGGGCTACTAAAAAATAGCCGGAAGTCATGGTGTCTTTCTCCTCTCGCACACCGACCTTTGAGCGCATACCATATTCCTTGATAACCAACCATCCGAGGTGGTTAGATACATGCGCCAGTACGTGCATGATCGCTTTGGTAAATCTGCCCCCGCGAAGCTCACTGTGATAGGCAATCCGTTGCAGGAGCACGCCGAGTGTTCCCATCGTCGAAGATTCTTCGTTAAGCGAGATAATATCCCATCCGCGAAAGAGATGCTTAAGACCATATTTGGTGAAGCGATAATAATCTCCGGGCGCGTCATGGATTGGGAAAATGAAACGTGTGGTTAGGATAAGCGTGCCACCCGATTTCAGCACGCGAAACATTTCTCCTATCGCTATCTGCGGCGTATGGAGATGTTCGAGTACTTCGGTGCATAAAATTTGCTCAAATGATTGGTCGGGGAACGGCAGCGTATGCGCGTCTCCCACCACATCAACCCCAACACCCGGTAACGCATCGAATCCGACTCTGTTGCTAAACGTTCGTGCATAGGGGGAATCGGCACAACCGATGTCGAGCGTGTAGGCATCGTTCGCGTACGCCTCGATAAAAGGGTTGAGTCGTGCGCGAGTCATCTTTGAGGTAAGAATTTTTTTGATCATGATTGCATGAAAGCAAGTATCGCTGTCGCACGTTTCTCCCAGGTATAGCGCTCGACGTCTCGCCGCGCTCGCCCCGCGAGCGCGGCCGCTCGTTGCGTATCCGCAACGAGCGTGCGAATGCCCTCTGCCAAGGCGCTCGGGTCATCGGGCGCAACTAAAAGTGCGTTTTCATGATTGAGCACCTCGCGCAGCGAAGGCAAGTCGCTCGCGACCATAGGCCGCCCGGCCGCCATATACTCGAAGAGCTTCATGGGTGAGGTGGAAAGCCGAGAGATCTCTTGTTTGGCCGAATTGGGCAGGACCACCACGTCGGCCGCCCTTAAATACAAAGGGATCTCGTCGTGCGGGCGATGCCCCACCAGCTCCACGTTGGGCCTCTTGGGGTAGAGCGAATAAAAGTAGTCCACATAGTGTGGCTTGCCGCCCACAATGACAAAGAGATACTCATCGCCGAATTCTCGCGCCGCCTCAACGAGCACGCCAACACCTTTCCACGGCTCATCTATTGAACCCGTATACACGACAATATGTTTCTCCTGCGGGAGCTGTAATCTTTTGCGCGCATCCTCTTTGCTTGAAGCAATATCGAATGTCGCGATGTCGACCGCGTCGGGCGCCACGAGAATCTGCCCCTCCGGATAGCCTACTTCTTTGAGTTGCCCCGCCATCGCACGGGTTATCGAGACGACGCGCACGGTGCACTTGAGCGTATGACGAAACCATCTTTTATGGAGATACGCCGAGTGGTGCAATTCATAGATAAATCTGACTGGTAATTTAAAAAATAGTTTGTTGAACACCGTCATAAAAAATAGGAGCCTCTCTTCGCGGCAATAGATATGCGTTGTATGCTCGCGTCTTGCCAAAACCAGATACGCCCACGCCAAGGTGAAGCTCCGGCCGTGCCCCATAACCGCGGTTGGCACCTGCAGATCAATATCTTTTGCCTGCCCGATACCGAGCAGAAAATTGCCCGGTAACTGCTGATTAAAGGCCTGCGCCATGCTCACCACCTGGATGCGGTTGGCGCGCACGGAGGGCAGTTCTATAGAAGTTGCGTAGAGAAGCTTCATGCCTGCCCCAGCGCTTGAGCGTACTGCCCAATAGTATCTTGTGCGTCAAAATGCGCTGAGCGCTCGATCCCGGCCTGGGCGTATTTTTGCCGCATTTCGGCACTCTCGAGCATTGCACTGAGTGCTTTGACGAGGGCCTCCTCATCGCCGACCGCCGTGAGCACGCCGTACGCGGCATACTCGACCCCACTTTCAAGCTGTGTCCGGTGGTCGGTGTCGGGGGCCAAAATTTCGCGCGGTCCCGAAGAACAATCGGTTGCGATGGACGGGAGCCCCACGATGAGCGCCTCCAGAAGCGCGTTGGGTAGACCTTCCCACAGCGAAGAGAGGACAAACACGTCGGCTTTACTCATGAATGCGTAGGGATTTTCTTCGTAGCCAGGGAGCGAGACGCTGTCGCCCAAGCCGAGCTCACGCACTAACGCTTCCAATCGCGGCCCTTCGCGCCCAACACCAAGGATGATAAGGCGCGCCGGCGTCTTCTTGATCACCTGCGCGAAGGCACGAATAAGTAGCGGAAAGTTTTTCTGCACCCGCAGGCGCCCAATACCCAAGACCACCGGCAGTGTTTTCTGGACAAGCCAAAGGTGCTCGGCTTTTTCTTTTGCTTTCTCTACTATTTCTGCGCGTGGTTTGGGGTTGTAGATGACCGTCACGCGCTTCGGCTCGATACCGGTTTGCAAAATAACTTCGTCTGCAACCCCGAGCGAATTGGCGATGATGCAATCTGCCTGTTTATATAGACGGCGAACAAAAAACGGGATGATTTTGCTCTTTCCCTCGTAGTGTTCAAAAAGTTCCCCGAGCACGCTACCAATCCGAAGCACCACACGGATCGGCTCGGCGCGTTTATTCCGAAAAACAACGTAGCGACGGGCGACGAGCGCCAAGAGCTGTGAATATTCGTCTGCCGCCAAAATGACGTTTGGTTGTTCCAACTTCAGGTAGTCGATGAGTGGGGATAGCGAGGAGAGCATCCGCGAGCGCCGGAGCGAGATTACCCGCACACTAGGATTAACCGTCGTGGCAAGTTGGCCCACCGGATTGAGAACTAAGAGGTCAACCTGCGGCTTCCCTCCCGTGCTCGACGTGCGCGCGGCAAAGGTGTTCGCGAGCTCGACCATCTGCTTCTCCCCCCCACCGGCCCGAAACGAAGAGATAAAAAAGGCTATTTTTTTATTAGTGGGCATGTCTTTAGGTACCTGAACTGTAAAAGAAAAGCGGCTGGTATGCAAGGGCGTTATCCCGTAAATGCGGTATTATGGGAACGCATGTTATTGGTAAATCTTACGTTTAAACGATTTCCTGCCCACACCGCGGACGCCCATTATGTGCGTGAGCTATCAAAAGGATTCGGCCGCGTACTTGGGGAGGATTTTCTACTCGTCGCGGCAAACGACACTTCGAACGAACTGCACGAGATACCCCACCGAATCATAGGCTTCAGACGAAAGTCGGGGCGACCTTTGTATTATTTCTTCTATATCCCGTTTTTGTTTTTTGCTCTGCGCCGACACTCACGCGAGAGAATAGTGTTTTTCTCGAATGACCACTTCCTCCTCGCATCACTGCTCCTCTGGAGAAAAACATTTTTCTTTTCGTATCGCGTATGCGCCGATTGGCACATGCTCGTGGAGAATTGGAAGGATTCGTTTGTCGCCCACCACGCCGACCTACACATCACGACCAGCAACCATCTGCGCGAGAAGCTTACACAAGAGCTCGGAATCAATCCAGCGAAAGTATATACGGTCTATGGCGGTGTCGGTGAGTCCGTAGTATCAAAGGCGGTGTCAAAAATAATGTCACGCAAGGAGCTCGGTTTGCCAGAAAATAAAACACTCGTCGGTTATGTTGGTTTTTTTAAAACGCTTGGCATGGAGAAGGGTATCGGCACGATGATTGATTCGCTTACCTATCTAGAGCAAGCCAAAGACATCGTGATGGTTTTTGTTGGTGGCCTACCGAATGAAATTGAGCAGTACCAAAACAAAGCACGAGAGGCGGGGGTGCTTGATCGTTGTTTGTTTGTGGAGCGTGTCCCCTCCGAGCGCACGGCGATCTACGAGCAGGCAATGGATATTCTCACTATCCCCTACCCTGACGAACCGCATTTTAGAAACTACGGCTTCCCGATGAAAACGTGGGAGTATATGGCAAGCGGCATCCCTATTATCTATTCCAACTTGCCGATTATCGACGAAGTGCTACATGAGTATGGCTTTCCCTTTACACCAGGGGATGCTCACTCATTGGCCAAGACGGTGCAGAGCGTACTGATGGACAATGAAGAAGTCGCCAAGCGCGTAGGTGGAGCAAAACAGCGCGCTCACGACCTGACGTGGGATAAAAAAGCAAAGATGATTTGTGCTAAAGTGGAAGAAAACATATGCACAACATCTTATATAAAATAAAGGAGGTCGGCTCAGAAGCTCGAGCGCGTTTTGAACAGAATAGTCATATCCGCGAGATTCTTTTGCGTCGACCCGAATTGACACAGCTCGTATCCGAACAGGCAAGAGCGCAAACGCAACTTCGACCGCTCTATGAAGAATATGTAACGTCGGTTTCCACAGCAGATATGGCAGTGAGTCTCCCGATAGCATCTCTGTGTCTGGCGCTATGTCGTATTGAACATCCAAAACGCATACTTGATCTTGGCTCCGGATTCAGTTCCTTTATCTTTCGAATGCATGCAACTGAGTTGGGCGGATGCGAAGTGTATTCTGCCGACGATTCTGCAGAGTGGCTACACAAAACTCGTGACTATCTCATCACCAAACAAATGCCCGCAACTAACCTGTATGAATGGCCGCTTCCCAAAGACACCGATAAATTTGATTTTATTTTTCATGATCTTGGTAGCCGACACGTGCGCGCAGACACGCTCAAAGAAGTGTATGGGCTTGCAAATCCAGGTGCGTTTATTGTATTGGACGATTCCCATAAAATAGGATACGCCGCACGCGCTCAGGCGTTTCTCTCATCTATTAACAATCGGTACTATAGTTTGCGCAGGTATACCTTCGACCCAAAAGCTCGTTTTGACCCTAAACTATACGCTGTTTTGGTTGTGAAAAAATAAATTAAAATTTTTGTTTCAAATCCTGGGGAAACCGTTTGACTGCAAGATAATCCTCGTACGAATCAGAAAGCCTTAATTTGAATTGTCCGAAATTGTCCGAGGGTAGCACCGCGTTCCGTGGCAGACGATACAGATCGGCATTCGCTCGGATGAGGCCGGGCTTTGTGCCAAAGGCGGCGGCGAAATTTTGCTTTCTTAAAATTTCGATGGCTTCTTTCTTGATTTTACCATGCGGATAGGCAAATACATTCGCTGATTTTTTCGTCATGCTTTCTACCATGCGCCGCGAATCTACGAGCTCCTTTGTTATATTTTCGACAGAAATTTCTGTAAATTTCGGGTGTGTATGGGAGTGCGGCATGATTTCAAAAAGCCCGCTCTGCGCCATCACTGAAATTTCCTCTTCGTTCACAAAGGGAAGCGCTGGCCCCCCGCCTGCTCGGCCATGTTGGCCGACGAGACTCGTAGTGAGAAACAGCGTCGCCTTAATATTGTATTTTTTTAATATCGGAAACGCCGTCGTGTAGTTATCCCGATAGCCATCGTCGAAGGTGATGCAGACACGACTATGAGCTTCGCCACGTTCAAGAAGTGTGGGAATTTCGGAAGCGAAGATGGTTTGGAATCCACGCTTATGGATATAGCGCATCTGGTGCTCAAATTTTTGGGGAGAAACCGCGAGTAGCGTCGGTGCCGAAGATATCGAGTGGTACATGAGCACACTCACGCCGGTGAGCCTTCGCGGGAACAGGCCAAATATTGGCATAAGCAGATGATCCATCAAAACAGATTTATTCATAGCATGTTTAGCATATTTGCAAGCACTTCTCTCACCGGCACCTCGCCAAACGGTTTGAGGCGGCCGTTTATATGAGCGCGCAGGTACGCCTCACCTTCGTGAGCCTCGGTATCCTCTGTAAAACGATAGAGAACCCGGGCCTGCGGGGCATAAAAAGGTAGCCAATTGGCCGTGCCGTGGTGAGCTACACAGAGAACTTTTGTGCCGAGGAAGCAC
>CAIUOD010000015.1 GCA_903900775.1 Candidatus Adlerbacteria bacterium
GATGGAGGTGCCGGAGATGCCCGAGAGATAGCAGTGGCCGTTGCCTGCGTAGAGCAACCACGGCGAGGAGCAGGAGGAAGCTCCCGAGACATCGGGCTGATACACTGCCCCGGGGACGGCGTCCCATGCGAGGGTGGCGTAAGTGTTGTCGGCACTGCAGGAATATCTCAAATTAGCGGGGGTAGCCGGAGGATTGTTGGTGACGGTAGTGCTAACCGAGCATGCGCCGTAGGTGTAGGTGCAGACGGTGCCTAGGAAGAGTACGTAGCTACAGGATTTGGTGGGGGTGACGGAGGTGCCGTCGGCACATCCGCCCGTTGAGGGGCACGAGTTTGAAAAACCAGAGGCGGTTTTGCAGGTACAACTACCGTCTGTTTGGGGGTCACAGCCGGTGGCGAAAGTAGTTGGGCAGTTGCCGCTAGAATCGGGAGTAGCACCACCGGCGCAAATATTGACACAGATACCTGAAACGTAATGCTGTCCAGTGGGGCACTGGCAGACGCCATAGCCATCAGGGGTACCGGTGCTGGGGCAGGTTACGACGGTGGGGCTACTACTATCACAGGCGGCAACACCCTGGCCAAGGCCGATGGCCTGGGGCGCGAGCGCGGCAACTTTTGGCGCCGAGTGGGCTGGCGCAAGCGCGTAGCCCGCGGCCGCGATAACCAAAATCCCCGCGAGCACCGTCAATATTTTATGCATGTGCTTCATTTAAATGTGGTTACCTTTTTGTGCTGTTTCGAGATTCGCGGCTATCGCTTTTTTGAAGGCCTCAATGCTCGCCGAGGATGCGGCAGGGTCATTGCCCGGATAAGCGTGGTGCCACACCTCGGGCGTCATGGCTTGGGCTGATTTTTGTGCCTGCGCAAAAGACGCTTGCGCCTCCGTATAGTGTAACTCATTTAATTGGGCAAGCCCGAGACTATTCCACAGCCACGGGTTCCCCGCCGCGCCGGGCACTTGCTTCATAGCCTGCGCTATCACCTGCTCGGCTTGGGAGAACTTCCACTCCTCGGCCAAAACAAACGAGAGGTCGTTATAGCCGGCCCACTCGGTGGGTGCCCAAGCGATAAAGCGCGTAAAATCGGCCTCGGCCGCGGGCAAATTGCGCTGTGCATCTTCGATTAGTGCGCGCACGTATAATGAGCGCAGATTGGTGGGATTGGCGACAAGCTCGGCATTAATTTCTTGTATCGCCGAATCGAGCTTACCTTCGACAAAATAAATGCGCCCGAGCTGATAGTTGCCCCACAAGATGCCCGGCTTGAGTTCGAGCGCCAACCGATACGAATGTTCGGCTTTGCCCAAGTCATACGCTCCGCCGCCAAAGTAATAATCCCCTACCCGCATGGCCAAGCCCGCATCATCCCGATTGAGATAGTAGGCCAGCGCGGGGTGCTGGGCGCCCCACAGCGCCGTGACCGCTTTTTTATACATGCCAATTTTGGGCAAAGCAAAAAAGATGACCAGCAAAATACATAATGCTCCGAGACCACACAAAACCCGGGCAAAATATTTCTGATGCCGTATTTTTTTGATTCTACTCACCTATTTTTTTAGCGTGGCAACAAGTGTGGCAAACTGCGGAGAAAGTTTTTCAAACTGTTTAAGTACTACTTTGCTAGAGGCCGGAGCGCTCGTAACGAACCAAGGCAGATCAACCGTATAGAACTGATCGTTAGCCAAAGCCGGGTCGCTCGCCGAGGAAGCAATAAAACCTAACATCTCGGTGATGCTCTTCTGTTCTGCCGTCGACGGACTATTTCTTTCCAAGAAAGCGGCGTAGATGAGGTCGGTGTAGAGAAGGCCAGATTTGCCCGCGACCGAATCACTCTTTTGATATTGGCCTGCCACGTCGGTAAAAGCGGATTTCACCATGGTGCGGTCGAAACCTGCGACTTTCAGCTCATAGAACATGGAAATTACCCACGCCCGAAGCTGTAGTGCCTCTCCCCTCGCCGCGTACGAAAAGACCGTGAGATTGGCCGCGTCTTCACTTGTTGGAGAAGCGTTGCCCAACACCGGGTATTGAGTACGTAGATTGGTATATCCCGCATCACCCTCCCGGAAGTAGGTTTGTGCCTGGGTAATCGCAACCGTTTTTGCCGCCGTAGTAGTCGCTTTTTTAGCGTCACTCAGCGACCATTGCGCCAGCCAATACGGCAAAAGCGGGGACATCCCGGGAGCGAGTGAGTTGCCCCACTCGGAGGCACGGCGGGCGGCCGCGTCGGTACTCGTCCCTATAAGAAAATCACCCCACACGGGACCCACAAAGATACCTTTCCGCACCGGGTCATTCGTGGCGCTCGAGAGATACCAGTCCAAGACAGCCGCCGCAGCCGCCTGCCGTGTTGCTATCGGATATTGCGCATTGGCCGAAATCGATTTTAAAAGATCGAGCCCTTTCGCTACCTGTCCGGCGAGGAGATACGAAACGCCGAGGTCGCGCTCGGCATTACCTTTGGTTGTTGGATCGCTGGCTTGAGCAACCACTTGCTCGAGTGCTGAAACTGCATCCGTGCTCCGGCTGTTCAGTAGCCCCCTGCCCTGCTCGAGCAGCGCCACGGTGGCATCGGCTTTTTTCTGCGCCTGCCATGGGAGGACGATGTAATACACGAGGAGCCCGCACGTGATAATAGCGGCAGCGAGTATAGAAATGATTACGGTTGTTTTAGATACATTTTGCATTTGTTTTTATTGTAGCGCGATTAGCGCGCCCCTATATAACGGCGTGTGGACAACAGTGTTTAACGCACTTGACATAAACGCGATAATGCCCTATACTTAAGTTTGGTTGTAGTCGACGCGGTGCGCTGTGTACCGCCGGTACGACAACATGAGGGAGAGCGACGATGAATATCCTGAAGAGTCTGGCGGCGGCCCTCATGGGGTTCGCGCTGGCTGGCTGCGCTGTGCCGCAGGCCGGCACGCAAGTGTCGGCTTTGCCGACGGTGGCTTCGCCCACCGGATTCAAGCCGAACGCGCCACTGGCGTGTATCATCCAATTCCAACTCGAAGGTGGCGCGCTCACTTACGCCCAGCGTGGCGCGCTCGTGACAGTCTTCGATGAAGGGGGCAATCTGGTGCGCATTGCGGTGAAGACTCGCGACTACAGCGCCTGGAGAAACCCTGGATTAGCAGCATCGCGAGGCATAGATTCCTCGTGGACTGAACGGCTGCATTACGCAATCCCCCCCAACCCCCAGGCAGATGGGAGGATTCTCTTCAGGGGGAAGTCGGGCGCACCTATATATTTCACGCCGGGGAGCCAGGAGTTCCGTTGGGTCACCCCAGAAGGGTTCACTATCGTTGGAGAGGGGCCCTGCTTGCCGAATCTCCAGGCGGCGGCGGCGGCGGCAAACACTGCGTTCGCCCAAAGGTGAGTGTGCGTAACTAGACTAAATGGCCCGGGAGACTATCCCCGGGCCATTGCTTTTTTATACTATAAAGTGCCTACTATTCTTCAGAACCAGTATCACCACAACTACTATCAGCACCACACGCATCCCCATTAGTACTCAATTCATTGCCAGGACTACTGGCGTTGCCAGTAGGTGGTATGTAGTAATCTGCATGAGCATCATAGGGGTTGAAGGCTCCTACTGCGGTGTCCCCCGTGGGGCCAGACACATACTGCACAAGAGAAGTAACCAGGTTAGTAGAGAAGAGGAGTCCTGCCAGAAGTAAGAGGGAGCCAAAGCGTAGAGTGTTTTTGAACAGACTTTTCATGTTTTTAGTATAGCGCGGGTGGGCGAAATTGTTTCGGTGTTATGTGGACAACTTTATCGCCCCAGCACAACGTTATAGACGAGCGACTCGGAGACGCCATCGATAGATAACAAACGGTCTATAACCTCATCATTGGTACTGCTTACACAACACGAGATTCCCAAAGCAGCCGCCACGAGCGAAAGATTCTGCCCGATGTGGCCTGCCTCGAGCAGGATGTACCGATAGCCGCGTTCGCCATATTTGCGCTTGGTGCGATCGAAGACCGCCGTCAATAGTATGGTGCAGGCAGCATTCCCCACCCAGGCGATCGGGAAGATTTCGCGAATGTCTTCGGCGCTGAATTCTCTATTAGACAGAACCTCGAGCACGTGCTCCCCCACCGCGTAGTGATAGATGCCGGGCGTGAGCCCCGGCGAGCCTAAAAAAACTAATACATATGCTTCGATTGGATACCGCTCGCCGCCCGAAGGCTGGGCGCGCTTATTTTCCTGTGCCCTGACTTCGCCACATGAGTAGCGTAGGAGCGTTGCTATCTCTTCGAGCATTACTTTGCCTTTATGAGGGTCTCTGCCCGAGCGCCGCTCGCGAATCGCTTGGAAGAGATCGTGTTGACGAGTAACTTCGGGCAGGGTGATCCTTGCCAGGCCGGGATAGGTTTTATATTCGACATTAACCCAGCTCTTCGGCCATAGCGACATGTCGGCGGGAATGGGCGCATGCCCGCGCGCGCGGTCTTTGGATGCCTGGTGGAATAATTTCGAGAAATCGATAAACATAATGTTATGGGAAGGGGTGCGGGTGCGGATTTAATGTTGTTTTTATAAACCCAAGTTTCTGAGGCACCTCCCGCAGGCGGCGCGAGTCGTGCGTTGCGAATTCTTCTCTTAGATACATCGGCATCAACTGTGGCACCACTGCTTGGACCACATGATAGCCCAGCTTGGTGAGAATTTCGTGCTTGGCCTCGTATATATAAATCTCGTAACCCTCCCCTAACTTGCCAAAGCGCTCAATAAGCGAGGCGAGTTCTTCTTTGGTTGAACTAAACTGACATGTCTCTTTGCCAAAAGCACTCTCCTCAAGCGGCACCTGGGGGCCAGAGATAAAAAAACGGAAGGCTTCGAGCATATCGCGCCCCTTCCATAGATTAATACGATCTTTTTGGCCGACCTCAAAATCCGAGGTGGGGCCTTCGTAATCGGGCGGCAACACAAATCGCGGCACGTCAGAATAACCGCCCACAAGGAGGATGGCCCCGGTGAGGCTACTAAGGAGTAAATCTTCCCCACCAAAACCAGTGGCGGCGCTTACCATCACAAACGGCTCATCTCCGCGCTCGTCAATCAAAACACAAATACATGAGGGGACGCCAACATCGGTCGTAGTGTCTAAGAAGATGGGGTGCAGGCCGCACTGATGTAACTTCTCGATCATTTCTCGCAGAGGGCCCTCCCCTATTTGGCTCACATCCAAAATCGGCGGTGAGATGGTGTTAAGCCAGTAGATTAAAAATCCATCGCGTTCGATCAATTCGTAGACGGCCGAGAGTACGGCCCGCTCATAGGTGTAGTGCCCTGCCGCGCCATTGGTGGTGGGCTGTATGAGCACTCCCTCGCCAAGCGCGGGGTTGAATTTATAGTTCCAAAAAACAGCCTGGGCCGGTATATAGGCACGGGTGTTGTGGATGAGTTCTTGGCCTTTCACCCACCCATAGATGGTGTCGTGGCTACGACGATAATTTTTATGCTTAGCCTCGAGGTCGGGTAAAAATCCGTTCATCTGCAGAGGGTCGAGTGCGGTATGGCCCGCGCGTCGGAGAGATTTGAATGTCTCGAGACGTATATCTTGTCTTCTATAGATTGTGAGTACCCATCGCTCAAGAACTTCCCCAACTGCTTTTGCATATGACTCCTCTGTTGTTGATGAAGTACCGCTACCGATGATTGGTTTTACCAACACTCGCCCATCCGTTTTTTCTTGATCGAAGACCGCCTGCAAATTAAAGGTGACGAGCGGTGGGAGGCTGTTGGGTTGCCGTACCGATTCGAAGCGTGGGCTCTTGATAACTTTTTCAGTGAAGAGATAGTTGAGGAGCACCTGCCAATTGGGCGGAGTGGTGTGCTCGGTCACTATCGACATCGATTGAGCAATGGGTAGCTTGGCAAAGGCGCGCGCTAAGAAGAGCTCGGCCCGGTTGACAAGGGAGAGCGGACTTTTAAAGCCGCCGCAGTGCCTCATGTAGGAGGCGACGTAGTCGCCGAGCGAATCAAAAAAAGAAGCTTCGGGCGGGAGAGAAAAAGACCTGGTATTTTGCTTAAATTCGCGCTCCACAGCCCGCTGATTATAGCGCAGTCGAGTGAGCTTGACTTTATTTACCCAATATGCTAGACTTACCCTGAATCGCTCTTTGAGTGACCCATGGGGGTCGCGGGGAGCACTATTGACTCGAGAGGAGAAAGCCGATGCGTAAAGTCTTCGCCTTCGCCCTCCTCGTAGGGCTGCTGGCTGCTTCGCCCACCGCCGCGCAGGCGCAGCTGAGAATCACCGCCAGCAGGCCGGCGGTCGACTTCCAGGCGGTGCGGATGAACCTAGTCGCGCCCATCTGCGGCTTCTCCTGGGTCGAGGCGACCCGGGCGATGAAGGACCTCCGCCTGCCGTCCTCCACGGCGCTGGCGGCCCGCGGGCAGATGTGCCACCGCTGACATGCCACACCGCGCCACACTCTGGCCCGCACGAACTCTCACCACTACGAGAGCTCGCGCGAGCCTTTTTTCATTCTGCTCCGCGGGCAGGTGTATACTTTTTATATCCTATGCAGCCGGCGCAGATTGTATCCTTCGAAGCATTTGAGAAACTGCGCGACACACTGGGCACTATCGTCTGTACCTCGGGCGGCTTCGACCCGCCCCACCCGGGGCACGTCTCCTGTCTCCACGAATCAAAAAAGTTTGGCGACACGCTGGTCGTCATTGTGAACGGCGACGATTTCCTCACGCGCAAGAAAGGCCGCCCGTTTATGGATTTAGTTACGCGCTGCCAGATCGTCTCCTTCGTGGGCGGGGTCGACTACGTTATCCCGTTTGAGATTGAGAACGACCACACGGTCATTAAAGCGCTCGAGCTCATCCGGCCGCACATCTTCACCAAAGGTGGCGACCGCAAGGACCCGGCCTCGATCCCCGAGTGGGACGTGTGCCAAAAAAATAATATTAAAGTTATTTTCGGCGTCGGCTGGGACAAAAAGTGGAGTAGTACGGATTTTTTGCGCGAGTGGGGCGACTACTGGCACGAGAAAAAAGTGCTCGAGGGTTAAGCTACTACTCCGCCTCTTTTAAAAACGGCTCGAGGTTGCCATCAAGCACCCCCTCGGCGTCGCGCACCTCAACATTCGTGCGATGATCTTTCACTAATTTGTAGGGATGGAGGACATAGGAGCGGATCTGGCTCCCCCACTCTATCTTGCTCGCGTCGGTCGAGAGCTCGCTCACGGCCTCTTTGCGCTCCTCCTGCAGGCGATGTAAAAGTTTCGCCTTCACGATCTCGATCGCTTTTTCTTTATTGGCGTTCTGCGTGCGCTCGCCGTCCACATGCGCCGAGATATTGGTCGGCAGATGCACCACACGCACGGCCGTCTCGCGCTTGTTAACATTCTGCCCGCCCGGGCCACCCGAGCGCGCGAAGGTTATCTCTAAATCGCTCTCGGGGATCTCGACCGATGCTACTTTTTGCAACACCGGCAACACTTCGACCAGCGCAAAGGATGTGTGGCGCTTCTGCGAGGCATTAAACGGTGAGATGCGCACTAGCCGATGCACGCCATATTCGTTTTTTAGAACACCGTAGACGCCTTTACCATCTATCTCGGCTGAAAAGTTCCGGTAGCCGCCGCGGTCGTTCTCGTTTTTATGCAAGACCCGCATCCCCCAGCCGCGCCCCTCGCAATACTTGCGATACATCTCGCCCAACATATGCGCAAAATCTTCGGCATCATCGCCGCCCGCACCCGCCACAAGGGTGAGGATGGCGCCGCCTTTCTCATACGCGCCCGCGCCTAGGGCCGCTTCTTTGAGCTCGTGCAATTCTTTTACCAATTGCTGGGCAGTAACTTTATCCGTCCAAAAATCCGCCTGCCCCATGGCGGTTTCTATTTCTTCGATGCGTTTTTGTATTTCTTCTTTCTCCACCGGGAGCCAGCGGTCGGGATTGAACCGACGACCTTCTCGTTACGAGTGAGATGCTCTACCAACTGAGCTACGCTGGCCTGTCTTCGTGGCGCCGCGGCAAAGCCGCGGCATCCTACAAAAATATATTCCCTTCGGGAATTATTTTTGTGGAGCCGAAGGCCGGGATCGAACCGGCGACCTACTCCTTACCATGGAGTTGCTCTACCATCTGAGCTACTTCGGCTTATACGAGAACCTGCCTACGATACCGTATTTAGTAAAGCTTTTCAATGGAAAGCTTTTTGATTTTGAGAATATTTTAACGGACGCTCACGGCGAGCATGTTTGAGGAGAGCACCTGCCCCATAGAATCAAAGAGCGTGAAGGTTGCGGTATAGACCCCGGGGAAGGCGTAGGTGTGCGTGAGGGTCACCTGCGAGCCGTAGGCCGTCTCGCCATTTTCATACGAAGGCGGGACAAGGTTTGCATCGCCCCAGCTCGGCGCAAGCGACATTGCGTTTGAGTAGCCCGAAGGGACCGAGAGATAGACTGTCCAGGTGCTCGACTGGCCGGCATACAAACTGCCCGACGGGCTGATGCTCTGTATCGAGGGGCGCGCTACGCCGATAGTCGGGGTCACGACGGTGAAGGTTATTTGATTGCTCGATCCGCCCGCATTTTGCACAAAGACCGTGTGCTGGCCCGTGCCGACTTTGCCGGCGGGGATAACCGAAGGGACGACGAAGCTTAAGCCTGTGCCATTTGAAGAACCCTCGCGTGTGAGCGGATAACCGTCGAAATAAATGCCGTTGTCGGGGAGGAAGCCGGAGCCCGTCATGAGTATGGTCGAGTTTACCGGCCCCACGGCAGGTGAGAGTTTTAGAATTTGCGGCGCGGCCGCCACTGTTTGGGTCGCTCCCGTGGTGCCACAGCTCACGCGCGCGATAGCCGCGCGCGTGAGCGGGCCCACATAGCCGGTCGCCGAGATATTTTGAGCGGCTTGAAATTTTTGAACGCCAGCCTGGGTGACGGGGCCAAAGGTCCCGGTTATCGCATGCGCGAAGTACCCCTGATTGGCAAGAAACTGTTGGAGGGAGCTCACCGCGCCCCCGCTTGAGCTGTCGCTCGCGCCACTGCCAAAATTTTGTGAAAGCGAAAGGCAGGTGCTCCCACTACTCCCCGACCCCGAAGAATAACTGGGCGAAGAGTAGGCAGGTGCGGAGTAAATAGGAGACGAGTACGTCGGATAGCTATACGTCTGCGCGAACGCAACCGGCCCGGCCGCGCACATCGCCGCCACTACCAGTACTTTGAAAAATCGGGCTCGGTGCTTTGCCACGCCTCTATTCTACACCATATGCATTCATCAATCCTTCAGCGCGAAGCGCTACACTAGCCTATAGTGGAAGCGAAAATGAGACGTTATTATATACGCCATTTGTCGCTTCTACAGAAATTTGAAAGCAGGGTCAGCTCCACACTCTACACACGCCTCGCATCATTAGGATAGGAGGGAATAGGAACTGATGGCTTGGCCGAGAGGTCGCCCCATACAAACAACGCCGGGGACGACCTTTCGGCATGGGAGAGTACTACCTCTGGCTCGACGCCTGAGGGCAACTGCACCGAGACGGTGGTGCCTTGGCCGAGTGTGCTTTGCATATTAATTTTGCCATGATGCGCGCGCACTATCTCATTGACAATCATGAGCCCCAAACCGCTCCCAACTTTGCGCACATTGCGGGTGCGCGACATGTCCACGCGATAAAACGGCTCGAAGATATGAAAAAGATCCTTGGGCGGGATGCCGACACCCGTGTCTGCGACAGAAAAAACGATCGAGCCGTGCTGGTCAGGATGTATTGAGACGCTAATCCGGCCGCCGCCTTTGGGCGTATAGATCACGGCGTTTTTGATGAGATGGGTCATCACCTGCTCGAGCGCCTTGGCGCTCCCCCACACCCGGCCCTCGCTTTTTTTCTTAACCGTTATCCGTATATCGCGTTCACGCGCCAAAGGGGCCAGACGTTTAACCGCGCCCTCAAGCAGTGGCATGCAGTCGACGGTGGTAAATTCTATATTCCCCGGTCGGTTGAGCACATTGAGCGACAATAAATTGTTGATAATCTCTGAAATACGATCGAGCTCGCCCAGAGTGTCCCCGAGTGTTCGGCGCAGAGAGCCGGTAATTCTCTCATCGAGCAACTCCACTTCGGTTGAGGTTTTGATGGTTGAGAGCGGTGTGCGCAGCTCGTGCGCGATATTGCTGATAAATAATTTTTGATAGTGGAGCGTATCACGCGCGGGCCGCACCATCACCCGCACCAACATCACCCAAAATACCGTCCCCGAAAGCAAAATGCCGACATAGATATACCACGAGACCGCCGGCAACCACGAGGAGAGCGCGAAGGCCGCGATGCAAACTAGCACAAACCCAGCCGAAACAAAGATGACGTTCAGCGAGGTATGAAAGAAAAGATCATTAGTATACCGCTCCCGCAATGCGATAGCCCACGCCTCGAACCGTTTCAAATAATTGATCATCCTGGGTTTCATAATCAAGTTTTTTACGAAGGTTTTTCATGTGGACATCAAGCACATTACTCCCCGAAAGTGCATTGAAATCCCACACATTATCGAATAAATTCTCTCGCGTAAGCACCTGGTTTGGTTGGCGCATAAAACACTCGAGCAACGCGAACTCTTTGAGCGTGAGTGGTATTTCCCTACTGCCTCTCTTTACCGTGTGGGTCGCGGTGTTCATCTCGACATCTTCAATGCGCAGGATGACCGGCTCCGCGACGGTGGGGCGGCGCAGTATGGTATTGATGCGGGCGAGAAGTTCGTCAAAGGAGAATGGCTTGGCTATATAATCATCGGCACCTTTGTTGAGCAGATCAACCTTATGCTCGGTCTCATTGCGGGCGGTGAGGATAATAATCGGCGTGGTGACGCTCGCCTGCCGAACCTTTTCGGTGAGGATCGCACCGTCCATGCCCGGAAGCATAAGATCTAAAATGATGAGGTCGTATTCCTTGCGGTACATGAGCATCCGGTTGAGTGCCTTGGTGCTGTCACTCAACCAATCAGCCGCATACCCCCGCATCTCAAGCCCTTTCTTGAGCGCCTTGGCGAGCCTTTCCTCGTCTTCGACAATAAGTAATCGCATAATGAGTCATTAGCTTCTAATGAGATTACTGTACCTAACCGTACATGAATAAATCATGAAAATGGGTAGCGCGCGGCTAGGCTACAGAACTTACGTTAAAAAGATAGTCCGGCAGAGTGTGATGTTCGCGCATGACGCGTTCGGCAAGATGCGGATGATGCTTCTTCACATGATTCCACATGATTATTTTGTTCATCAGCGTCTTCTCCGACGAACCTCCTTCTCGATACTCGCACTCGGTACATATAAGAGCTATTTTCATAAGAAGTTGGGGTGCTTAATCGGTAACTCCTCCAGTATCCCGCAGAGTGCCTGATGCTGGTATGAATTTATTTCTCGGGCGCGGCTGGTAGCCGGACCATAAACTCACTGCCCTTGCCCTGGCCGTCACTGCGAGCCTCAACCGTGCCGCCATGCAAGCGGCATAACTCTTGCACCAGCATGAGCCCTATCCCGAGGCCTTTTTGCGAGCGCAGCAGCGCCGGCTCTATCTGGAAAAACGGCTGAAATATTTTCGGCAGATTCTCTGGTGCGATACCTATACCGTCATCTCGCACCCGGATGACCGCCTCGGTATCCTCACGCGCGGCCAATAACCAAATATGGCCGTTTGGCGGCGTATATTTGGCGGCATTAGTGAGAAGATTGAGGATTATTTGTTCAAGCCGGACCGGATCGGCCTCAAGCATGACCAGGTCATCGGGAAGCGAGACCGAGAGTGTGTGGCCGTGAGAATCTATGAGCGGTTTCGATGAAGCAACCGCGTGATGGATTGCCGGAGAGAAGTCGATGATCTCCTTCTTGAGCTCGATCTTCCCATGTGCGAGACGCGAGAGATCGAGTGAGTCATCAAGTAGGCGCGACATGGTACGTAGCTGGCGAAAGGCTGTCTCCACCGCATCATTGAGTAACGGATTGATAGCGCCCTGCGCATCGTATGCATCGCCATCTGAGATAATCGCTCGCAAAAGCTCCATCGACGAGAGAATGGGCGCCAAAGGATTGCGCAATTCGTGCGCCAACACTGATATAAAATTACTCTTCGCGGTCTCGCTCTCGCGCAAGGCCTCTTCGGCCTGCTTACTCCCCGTGATATCGCGGATATCGCCGTCTCGATAAAGTGGTTGGCCGTCCTTATCTTTGGTGACCTTCATGCGATTTGAGAACCAGCGATAACTACCACTCTTTGTACGATGCCGATATTCAACTTCGGCGTCCCCATATTCTTTGGCGCGCTCTCGCGCCGCCAGGACAAGCGCCATATCCTCCGGGTGGATCATGGTGAGTGCCGCCGGAACATCGTCGGCCATCAACTCTGCCGCTGTCCAGCCAAGAATCGTCTCGGCAGATGGGCTTATATATTCATAGCGCCCGGTTTGCAGATTGACGCGGAAGATAATGTCCGCAGAATTGTCCACGACCGAGCGAAACCGCTCCTCGCTCTCGCGCAGAGCCTCTTCGGCACGCTTATGCTCAGTAATATCTCGGTGGACCCACAATCGACCGCGCTGTTTGTCGCCGAAGTTCAGGGGGACGAAGTCGCGCAGGTATACCTTACCGTCGATCGTGCTTATCTCTTCGTCGCGCACCGTCTGTCCCGCTTTAACGATCTCGGTAATGCGCGTTGCGGCCACTCTTGGGCTAACATAGTGCGATTGGACTTTCTCGATCATCTCACTGGCAGGAATATTAAGGAGGTCCTGCGGAGGTGCGGATAAACCAAATGCATCGCAGAAGGTTTGGTTAACGAACTCTATCCGATCCTGGTCATTCACTAAGAGAACGGCGAGGCGCATGCTTGAGAGTACGGTATAAAAACGCTGCAGCGTAATCTGCAGCTTTTCTTCGACCAGGGAATGCCCCGCCGTGCCGATCGTGGCGTTCCCGGGGGGACCTTGTTTGGGCGTTCCTTCGTTCATAGTAGGAATGCGCACCTCGTACCAATAATATTACTATCGAAAATGCCAAGGGTCAATCTGCCCACTATATACATCCATGAATTTTACACGTCGTCATATAAGGACGAAAATTTGTGCGAGCGGACGGGAATTGAAAAAGGCACCCATAAAAATACTATTTCAAACTCCTGACCGAGTCGGCATCAATCGTTGGCTCTTGTGCTGTAGCGTCGAGCATGCCGGTAACCGTGACGAGTTCTCCCGCATGAATGTCTGCGCGAGAGATCTCCCCACCGTGACGATCGATGAAGCGCGTTCCAAAATTGTGCGCTCCATAGCGGGTCGCATCGAGCCGCACGACCCAGTTGAGATCCGTCGAACCCCATGCGGTGCTGACCATGATGGTATCCGTGTTTACTGCTACCACATGCGCACTGCGCAGGAGGATTAGCCCATCGTTGGCGATGTGGACCTCCAGCGGCCGCACATAGCTCGTGGTAGTCGCGATAGTGGATACCCCCGCGGCGGCAACATTCTGTGGCGGGAGAGAAAAGAGGAAGAAAGAAAAAGAAAGTACACAAAAAGCGGCGCTGGCGCCTATAAACAGCCACGGAACCATAGGGCGGGCGAAAGACGCCGCATACGCATTCATACGCAGTACACACTACGTTACTTGTAGTGAGTATACAGTGACGACTAAAAAACCGATGCGGAAACTAGTTTTCTTGTAACCAATCTTTCATCTCTTTAAATACTCCCTCCTCGGTGAGATAAAAGACCGGTATATTTCTTTTAGCTGCGTTTTCTATCTCTTCTTTCGTGCCGCTCGAATTCTCCCACCCCGGTAACACCGCCAAAGCATCGCAACGGCGCAGAAACGCAGCATTCAAATCCCAAGAAAATTTACTCAAACTTTTTCCCGATTCAATAATTTCCTGATCTACATTTAGGTGCGGTGAATAAAAAGGAATTTGGTTGTCAATAAATAAATCAGCGAATTGTTTTGCGATCGTTACATTTTTAAGTTGCGCCTCCCGGCTTCCATCCCCGCGCACCGGCCCAGCAATAAAAATAATCTTTTCCATACTTTAAATAATATCTCAATTCAATGCGCGAGCTAGCGGACGATGCTGGAACCGAAACCCGAGTGTCAAAATCTGTAGTGTGTGCGCCCAACTTACTTAGGACATACGATTGAAGAAACTATTTTATTAATCACCTCTTTTGATTCGGAACGACTGTCGACTGTAAGCCACGAGCCCCCAAACTCACCAATCCCTGCACAGAGGGACGCAAATTGAGAGAAGCCTTCTCTACCATCGTATCGTGCCTCCCACAGCAAGGTGGCCTTTCCCGAAATAGTCGTCGTTGAATGTTGGTAGTGCACATACAGCCCCGCAGGTAAATCGCCCGGTATCGTGTCGAATATGATTTCTTGGTCTATCCCTTTAACACGCACGCTCGCAAGGCCACTACTAGTTCCCGTGCGGTATGTCTTTTCAGAAAGCTCCCAATCGGCCGGATACGCAAATGTCATATTCCACTCTTTTACCGTATATTGTGACCAGCCGTTGTTTAGAGAAATCAATTTTCCTTGGGGTGCCCTATCTGAAAGATGCACCTGGTGGTCTGAAATCTGTTCTTCTGTGGACCGGACTTTTGTACTCCGACCAATAGCATACAAACCAGCAAAAATTACCAAAATCCCCATCAAGAGGAGAAACAAAACCTTAAAAGATTTATTAGGACGCTTCATACACTAAGTATATCCCGGTTCTTATGTCCCGCCCCGCGCACTAAGCGAGCATTATTTATTCGACCAAAAACCGATGCGCGGGAGACGGGACTTGAACCCGCAACCTCCGCCGTGACAGGGCGGCGCTCTAACCAGTTGAGCTACCCCCGCATATGCGCCCGCGGGACCAGCCTACTGTAGCTCAAAAGTGCGATTTTTTCCACTTGTGCCGGCGGCAGGACTTGCACCTGCGACCTTGGGTTTATGAGTCCCATGCTCTAACTACCTGAGCTACACCGGCATCGTCCCGCCAAAGCTTCAGCGACGGCGGACATGAATTACCCTATCATTTTGCACCCCGCGACTCAAATGCAGAGGGCTATGGGTTGGGCACGACGTTTTGCGGCGTGCCGGCGAAGTATGCGAGGATATTGCTCGCGGTCGTGTCGAGGATGCGCTGTTTGGCCTCTTGGGTATCAAAGGCGATGTGCGGCGTGATGATAACGCGCGGGTGGCCGGTCAGATAATGATTGGCGAGCACAATTTTGAGTTCTTCTTCTTTGGGGTGGCCGTGCAGGAGCGCAATTTCGTCTTGCATATCGCCCTCCTCTTCAAGCACATCGAGGCCCGCGCCCGCGAGCGAACCGTTCTTGAGTGCATCGACGAGTGCCTCGGTGTCGACCACGCCACCGCGCGCGGTGTTGATAAGATAGGCGCCGGGCTTCATCCGACCGAAGGCCTCGGCATTAATCAAATGGTGGGTCGTGGGCAGATACGGCACATGGAGCGAGATAATATCTGCGCGGGCGAGCACCTCGGGCAGGCTCGCATAGCTAAAACCAAGCTCGGTTGCCAGCGCTGCGTCTTGATGAGTATCAAAGACAATGACTTCCATTGCGAATCCTTTTGCCATGCGCGCCATGTGCGCGCCGATGTGCCCACAACCCACGAGCCCGAGTACTTTGCCCGCGAGATCAAAACCCGCGAGCCCTTCGAGTGTGAAGGAGTGCTCTTCTTTTACCCGCTCGTGTGCGTCGCAAATTTTTCGCGAGAGCGCCAAGATGAGCGCGAAGGCAAACTCGGCCACCGTGTTTTCGCCATAGGTCGGCACGCTCACCACGGTGACGCCGCGCGCTTTTGCCCCCGCCAAATCGATATGGTCAAAGCCGGTCGAGCGCGTCGCGATGAGGCGGAGTTTCGGCAATCTATTAAACACCTCTTCGTTTATTTGGTCGCCCGCAAAGACGCACAACACCTCGGCCTGTGCCTCGTCGTTCGTTAAAGCGACCTCCGCCGGCGCGCCCATCTTGTATATAATCTCCCCTGCCGGGAGCTTCGCCTTAAAATAGTCTTCTTCCCACGACTCGTGCGCGATGTAAATAATTTTCATAGAAAAAAGTTAAGCGTTAACTTCAGACGGCGCAGTACGCACTTCTTTGCCGAGAGAATGCCCTTGTGCGTCCAAAGTATACAGCACGACCGCGCCGAAGAGCATTTCAACTTTAGGCGCGTCTTCTTTTGGTATCTGTTCGATATAGAGCATCAGTGCCCGTAGGGCATTGCCATGCGAAACAATCAGTATATTTTGCCCGGCCGCGAGAAGTGGCAAGATTTTTTCGGTGAAATACGGCACTGCGCGCTCATACACCATCTTGAGCGTCTCGCCGCCTTGCACCGGGCACTCCCAATCGCGCCGAATGTGATCGAAGGCTTCTTGCCCTATCAATTTTTCTACCTCCCATTTATTTTTGCCTGTATAGTCGCCATAGTCGCGTTCGTTGAGCGCGGCCGAATGTTCGGTCGGCACGTGATAAAACTCCATTGCCATGAGCATCGAGGCCAACGTCTCAATCGAGCGCACCTGCATCGAAGCAAAGGCGTGGTCGATACGTACATCGTGCAGAAGTTGGCCCATCTCTTCGGATTTTTTAAATCCATAGGGCGTCAGGTGCACATCGCGCGTGCCGGTCCATCGGCCCTCTTTATTCCACTCCGACTCATGGTGCCGCGCAATGATGAGCTTGCCCATCTCTCCGGCCGCCAGATGTCGCTGTGCATCTCCCACTATCCTACGCATCATCGCGACCGCCTCCGCGGGATATTTGCCCGAGGCACTTTCCTCCGAGAGCATCACCCCCCACGCACCCGAGAGCACCGCCGTGGTGACATCCGAGACCTCCGCACGCGTGGGCTCCGCGTGCTCGGTCATCGAGAGCATCATTTGGGTTGCCACAATCGCGGGCTTGCCGGCCGCCGCCGCGCGCACAATGATATCGTGCTGTGCAAAAGGTATTTCTTCGAGCGGGATTTCATCACCGAGATCGCCGCGCGCCACCATCACCATGTCGGCGGCGGCAATAATGCTCTCGAGTTTATCAAGCGCCACTTTACGCTCGATTTTGGCGATTATTTTTTGCGTGCCGTGGAGGCTGTCTAAATATTCCCGCGCGGCGTGGATGTCTGCCTCGCTCCCCACGAACGAGAGGGCGACATATTCGAATTTTTTATCGACTGAAAATCTCAAGATTTCTTTGTCGTTCTCGGTGAGCGCGGCATTTTCGGCCGCCGCTTTGTCATAGGTGTGGCCCTCCGCCTCCTGCACGCGCGAGCGCGGCAGATCGGCCATGATCTCGACGGGGCGGCCCGCAAGTTCGCACGCCTTTTGGATGTTGGCGAGCTGTACCAGACGCGTCTCGAAATCGGCCCATGCAAAATTGAACCGAATAATGTCGGCCCCCGCGGCTACAACTTTTTGTAAGACCTCCGGGATCTCCGAGGCTGGGCCGATGGTTGCAACAATGCGTGTTTTTGAATCCATAGCAGTTTAGCGGGCAAGCTCGGCCTCAATTTCCATAATGCGATTATATTTACACACGCGCTCGCCGCGGCACAGGGAGCCAGCTTTGAGATATTCACACGAGAGCCCGGCGGCAAAGTCCGCGATGGCGGTGTCGGTCGTCTCGCCCGAGCGGTGCGAGGCAAAAAGCGCCCAGCCCTTACTGCGCGCCAAGAGTGAGGCCTCGAGCGCCTCGGAGACCGTGCCGATTTGGTTGGGTTTGATGAGCACGGTATTGACTGCCCCCTTTTGCCCGGCCTCCTCGATGCGAATAGGATTGGTGGTCAAGAGGTCATCCCCCACCACGCGCGCGTGCGCGCCCACCCTGGCGGTAAAGGCGGCGAAGCTGTCCCAATCGTCTTCGTTAAACGGATCTTCAATCGAGACGAGCGGGTATTTCTCGAGCAATCCCTCATACCACGCGGCGAGCTCGGGCGCGGTACGTGTGCGACCACCATCGAGCATATAAGAACCATCTTTATAAAAATCAGAAGCGGCAGCATCGAGTGCGATGCTAACTTTCCCCACCGCATTCGCGCGCGCTATCGCCTCAACTAACATATCGAGTGCTTTCTCGCTCGTGCCCAACCGCGCGGCGAAGCCGCCTTCGTCGCCCACGCTGGTGCTGTGGCCTTGCTCCACTAGGAGCGTGCGCAACTGTGCAATAACTGCTGCCGCCAATTCAATTTGCTGGGCACCGCTTGGAGCCTTTGGCACGAGCAGAAATTCTTGCACCGCCAGGCCACTGTCGGCATGTTTACCGCCATTGAGCACGTTAAAGCACAGCTGTGGCAGAGTAAATTTTTCGTATCCGGCCAGCGCGCCGAAGTAGGCATAGAGCGGCATCCCCGCCTCGCCGGCCGCAGCGCGAGCGAAGGCAAGCGAGACGCCGAGGAGCGCGTTGGCCCCGAGCCGTGACTTATCGGCGGTGCCATCGAGCTCTCTGAGGCGAGCATCGAGCGATTTTTGATCAAACGTCTGGCCACGTAAGGCCGCGGCGATTTCTCCCTCGGCATTCCCCACCGCTTTAAGCACGCCCTTGCCACCAAAGCGTTCTCCGCCGTCGCGCAATTCGTGTGCCTCACTACTCCCAACACTCGCGCCCGAGGGCACCGAGGCGGTATAAGACGCGTGCTCCGTTTCGAGCGTGACTTCGACGGTCGGCATCCCGCGCGAATCAAGGATTTCCCGAGCAGAGAGATTGGTAATGGTCGCTGGCATCGTCTTTAGCATACAGCAACAGTGTACTACGTTATTTGCGCTAAAAGAAAAGGCCGCCGACCCCCTTATGTGCAAGGAGAAATCGGCGGCCAGTATCACTCGGGCAGGAGCAGAAGGGTGAGTCGGTATCTGCCCATTTTGGGGTCAAGGCCGAGAGCCTTGATCCCCGCCGGAGTAAGATCGACGCGATTGTTACGACTGTGGCGCATCCTGTCCACAAAAGTTCCGTCGATACATATTCCGTTATTTGGATTGCAGACCCGTGTCCGATGTCCGTAGAACCGTTTCGAACCGGCCACAATGCCTTTGTCTTTAGGGTCAAAGCGTTTTCCATTCGCCATGAGCCCTGGTTGGTCATACCATGTCGCAGTCGCCAAAATAATCGGTGGTATTTCTGCCACAGCGACCGACGACCAGCACGCCCAAACCAATAGAGCACAGATATATAGTCGAACCTTCACCTCTCACTTCCTTGCGCTGTGATACAGGGGTTTAGAGCTGTCTGCCTTCAGAAGATAGCCACCTCCAAGCTCCTGTGTATGTATACGGTCGCCAAGCGCCTTTTGGCGCACGAACGTGGATACGAAATGCCCCGTAGAACCCTTACTGGCACGTCCCAATACAGATATCTCCATCAGACACAACACTGCCAGAGAGCTTGATATTACCCTTTACGTCGAGAGCTTGAGACGGACTTGTGGTCCCAATACCCATATTCCCGTTCGACTGCATCACAAAGCGATCGTAGAATCCGGCGCCGCCCGTCGTATCTTTAAAGGTAAAGATCATTTTAGAGGTGCCGTCGTTCGGCCCCACCAGCTTCATATCGAGCATCCCTGTGTTGCCATTCGCCTGCGTGCGGAACGAGAGCGGCGCGTAGGTATTTGCCGTCGAATTTTCGTTCACGATATTCATACTCCGATTTCCGTCACCTATATCGTTATTTGCCGAATAAGCTGTGCTGTTACTGAGAGAGAACGTGACGACTTGCGAACGGCTTACCTGGCCAGTGCCAAATACCGAACCGCCGTTGACGTTAAACTTGACTGGATTAGCACCTCCAACTGGAGACGGGAACACGCTCGTCCCGACCCCCACCTGCCCGACGCTGTTCACCGTAAATAATGTATTTGCTGTGCTGCCGTTTGCCGCGGTCGATGATGCGACTAAGAAGAGTGCGGCGTTTGTGCTACCGTAGTTGTTTTGTATGGTGAGATTACTGCCCGGACTTGACACCCCTATCCCCACGTTTCCACTATTAGTGTTTGAAATGTTATTAGTACTGTGACCCGGACCCCATATATTTGACACCAGGTCGAGATTAACCACACAGTAACCATATGAGTAGTAACAAAGGACACCGCGTCGCCGCAGAGGTAAAAGTGGACATCATTCGCAGGATCAAAGAGGATGGTATCCCCGTGGC
>CAIUOD010000016.1 GCA_903900775.1 Candidatus Adlerbacteria bacterium
CCAGCTCACGCTTCACCATACTTTGTGCCGCAACATCGGCGTGCACCTGTACGTTAAGCCGCGCACGCAGGAGGCGTGCGGCCCGCCACGCAAAGAGCCCGCGCCAAAACGGATCTTGCACAGTCACTACATCAAAGGACCCGCTCGGCAGTGCCGGCCATAGAGATCCCCTGCCCCAATGCAAGACCTCGAGCTTTTCTACCTGGGTTGCTTGCAGGTCAAAACGCGGGTGTCCAGGCCGCATTTTCTTATCGCCGGTTATCATTAAGACGCGCATAATTCTTTGAGAATTTCCGCCGTACGCAAAGCGGTTTGATTAAAAGAGAAACGGTCGGACACGGCATGGGCGGCAGCACCAAACGCCCGTGCTTCCTCGGGGTGTTCGAGCACGCGCGCCAGCGCGGCATGTAGTGCTTTGGCGTCACTCAGAGGCACCAGCAAACCACTTTTTTCGTCCTCAATCACCTCCCGATTGGCAGGGATGTCGCTTGCGATAATAGGCACACCGCACGAGGTCGCCTCGACCAGCGTGTGCGAAAGGCCCTCGTAGGAGGAATAAAGGACAAATGCGTCTGCTACGCTCATCTTCTGGAGCACCTCGGCGCGCGATAAATTTTTGCCCGTGAGCACAATACGATCGGCCGCGTTTTTTTTATTAATGAGGTCGGTGAGATGCTTTTCTTCAGGGCCAGCGCCGACTATCTCTAGCTGCCAGTGTGGCTCCTCGGCCACGGTATCGATTAGTTCTGCAAAACCTTTCCACGGGACAAGCCGCCCTACCGAAAGTATCGAGTTACTTCCTTTCGGTCTATACGCGTAGCTCTGCCCCAATTCCACCCCGTTGTACACAAGCCGGACATCCTGCGCCGGAGCCCAGGTTTGTATGATACTTTTTAAATACTTACTCGGTGCGATGACGAGGCCTGCGGAGCGAACGACCGAGGTCTGGATTCTTCGCAAAAAAGAAACCCTGAAGCCATATGTCCGAATACCCTGCCGAGTTTGGAAGACGTCGAGCAAGTCGGTGACACCGTAGCGCTGCCTCCCCTGCTCCCAGGCGTAGTCGCCTGGCACGCGCACGATAAATTTTTTTCCTGCAAGCTTTGCCGCGAGCATCGCCGGGAAGCCGACACTCACCGTGTCTTGTGCATAGACCGCGTCCACCTGCCGCGCTCGCGAAAAACATTTCCAAAAATAGGCCACGTGGCGCAATATTTTAGGCAGGTGTCTCACAGCCGCAAAAGGCAAGACCGACACCTCAATCCCGAGCGCTGGCAGACGCTCCTCAAGCAAGGCGGTATACGTAGCCGGGCCACCCACCTCGGGTGGGTATAGGCCGGTCGCGACAAGCAGTCTCATAGGGTGAGTTTAGCCGGTTTTGAGGACGCGGGCAAAGACTTTCTCGCGCATAGCGCGGGCGACGATATCCCAGTCATATTTCTGTACCACCATCTCCTGGGCTGTCTTTGTAACCAGCCGCGCGTCTTCGGGGTTCGCCAAAATGTCCTTCACGGCCTTAGCAATCTGCTCGGGCGAATCTTTATCAACCGCCCAGCCGGTCGCAGACTTATCGGGGTTTCGTTTTGCATCAAAAAGAAAATCGGCAATACCGCCCTCCTGGGTAGCGATCACCGGCACGCCTGCCGCCATCGCCTCAATAAACGAATTCCCCATGCCTTCGGAGCGGCTCGGGCGAATGAAAATATCGGCTGCGTGCAAATATTTTGGAACATCACTAATATCGACATAGGAGACAAACCGCACCCGATCTTGCACTCCGAGATTCTTCGCGAGTTCTTCAAGTTTCTGTTTATCCGGCCCATCCCCCAGCGAAAGAAAATGCACATCAGCTGGCAGGAGCGGGAGTGCACGCAGCACGGTATCCAGGGCGTTTTTATGCACCAGCCGGCCAGTGTGGGTGAGCCACCGCTCGCCTTCCTTTTTGCCGATATCAACGGATGAGGCCACGGCAAAGCGAGCGACATCGACACCGTTTGGTATCACCACAATCTCGCCACAGTAACCGCCCTGCTTAGCCCACCGAGCTAGAAAAGTCGAGATGGTCTGCACTAGGGTGGCATGTCGGATACCGCTTCGCAGAAGCGGCGAGAATAATCGTATGCGCCAGCGACCAAACACATGCTCGAGAGGATCGCCTTCCTGCAAGGTCAACACATAGGGCAACTTCAAACCCGCCATCCGCAGGAGCGTTAAAGGAAAGGTCATATAGAGCATCATTGCCCAGCACGCATCGTAGTGAAATGTTGTATGCAAACGACGAGCCTCCAGCGCGGCGGCAATTGGAAATAGCGCCTTTGCAACATAACTCCGGCCACCTCCAATACGGAACACTCGTACCCCGCCTATGACCTCTTCGGCGGGTGAAGTGGCATCCATTCGCATCGCTATGAGATGAAACTCCATATCCCTTGAGGCAAGGCGATCGGTTATTTCTTTTATGGCAACCTCCGCGCCGCCCACGTGCGGATAGTATGCGAGTGAAAAAATAAGGACTCTTTTCATTTTGAAGAAGCGATATATTCGGGAAGTGTATGCCGTGCCCGCCACCCCAGCAAGCGTGCCTTGGTCGTGTCGAGAGCGGCGTCCATCCGATTACCGGGAACTTCGGGGCGCATTTCGATTTCTGCTTGAAATAATTTTGCCAGTTCGAGGATACTGTAAGAATCTTCCGAACCAAGACCAAACTCGTCACCTTCGCCCGACTCCCCGACCAGCAAAAGACCAGCAATAATATCGTCCACGTGTGTGAAGATGCGCCGCTGGGTGCCAGGCGCATTGATTGGCAGCTTCTCCCCGTTCAATGTTTTTTGCCGAAATATTTCAACCACCGTACCGTACGCTCCGGCGCGCTCGCCCGGCCCGTAGACATTATAAAAGTAGGCAATGGCATAGGGCAGGCCATACCACGCCGCATAGTTGCGGACCAGTTCAGAGTTGCTCGCCTTAGTAAACGCGTAAGGGCTCTGGTCGCGGCCGAGACCGCCGTCGGCAAATTTGGTCGATGACCCGGCATACACCATCTTACATCCTCGCTTGCGCCAGTATTCCAACACGCCAAAGGTCCCCGCACTATTGAGATCCCA
>CAIUOD010000017.1 GCA_903900775.1 Candidatus Adlerbacteria bacterium
CGACCAATTAAATGATTTTTCAAAATCGGCGAAGAAAATCCCGGCCATTGTCGAATTTGTTGATATTGCGGGCCTCGTGCGCGGCGCGGCCGAAGGCGAGGGTTTAGGCAATGCCTTCCTCTCGCATATCCGCGAGGTGGACGCCATCGCGCAGGTGGTGCGGATTTTTGACGACCCCAACATCATCCATGTCGAAGGCATCGTCGATCCGGTGCGCGATATCGAAACTATTAATCTAGAGCTTGCGCTTGCGGATTTTCAGACAGTCGAGAAAAGGCTTGGCTCGCTCGAGCGCGAGGTGCGTGCCGGTAAGAAAGAATCATTAGTTGAAAATGCGGCCGCACAAAAAGCCCAACAGCTTTTGAAAGAAGGTTTGGCCGCGCGCGAGGGCAGCTATACAGCCGAAGAGTTAAAAGCGCTCAAAGGTTTGCACTTGCTCACGATGAAGCCGGTGCTCTATGTGCTCAACAAACTTTCGGGTGGCCATAACTTTGACGAGATGAGCGACGAGCGCTGGCATCGACTCCTCGATTTCTTCGAAAAATCTGGCAGCTCATATGTGTTGGTAGATGCCAATATCGAGAGCGAACTGCGCGAACTGCCCGAAGAAGACAAACAATCCTTCCGGCAGGAGTATGGCGCTATGGACGGTGGCTTGAGCGAGCTCATCACCGCGAGCTATGCGCTCCTTAATCTCATCAGCTTCTTTACTACCGGTACCGACGAGAGCCGTGCGTGGACTATTGAGAAGGGCTCGGCCGCGCCCGAGGCGGGCGCGGCTATCCACACCGACTTTCGCGATAAATTTATCCGCGCCGAGGTTATCAATTGGCAAAAATTGCTCGATGCGGGCTCTCATGCCTCCGCAAAGGAAAAGGGTCTCGTGCGCACTGAAGGGAAGACGTACGTTGTCGAAGACGGCGATGTGATAGAATTTTTGCATAGTTAGATTACTCGCTTAATTTTCTCAATTATGGAGAAGGCAAAAACAACGCCGAAGGATTTCTTTCTCTGGGCGGGGGCCATGGTCGCTTTTTATTGGAGTGTTGTTGCGCTGGTCTCGCTCATCTTTAGCTACCTCGACAATGTTTTTCCCGATACGGCGCTCATGTACTATAGCGACCCGTATCAAGGCGGTATCAGCTACGAGATGGCCTCGCTCATCATTCTCTTCCCGCTCTTCCTCGTGCTCTTTTGGTTGATTCACCGCGACATCAGGCAGGACCCGACGCGCCGCGAGGTATGGGTGCGCCGCTGGGCGCTCATGCTGACGCTTTTTGTCGCCGGGTTTGCGATGGTGGTCGACCTCATCGTCCTACTCAACACGTTCTTGAGTGGTGAGATGCTCGGGGTGCGCTTCTTGCTCAAAGTGCTAGTCGTGCTTCTGGTTTCGTCCGCGGTGTTTATGCACTTCATCGCCGACATGTGGGGCTACTGGCAGCTGTATGCCGGGCGAGCCGCCCGCGTCGGCTGGGCCGCCGGTGTGTTGGTTGTTATTACTATCGCGGCTGGCTTTATCATCGTCGGCACGCCGTGGCAGGCGCGCCAATATCGCCTCGACGAGCAGAGAGTTTCTGATCTTCAACAAATCCAATCCGAAATTGTGAATTATTGGCAAGGCAAGCAAGTCCTGCCCACCTCGCTCGGCGCGCTCAATGATTCGATATCCGGCTTCTATGTGCCGGTAGATCCGCAGACAAAGCAATCCTATACCTACAGCACAAGCGGCAAAACATCCTTCAAACTTTGCGCGGATTTCAACGCCACGAGCCAGGGGAGCGGAGCGCAGGGCATGTATACACAGCCGGTCATGGCTGTTCCCGCGAGCGGTGTGGCGACTTCTAAAGGTCAGGTGGTCAGCACGAGCTGGCAGCACGGCGCAGGGGAGATGTGCTTTGTCCGCACAATTGACCCACAGCTCTACCCGCCAACTAAATAACACTAAACCGTTTTCTTTTGCTCGATTCGTGCTATTGTGTGATGCATGAGTGAGCGTTATGACCACAAAGCCATCGAGAAAAAGTGGCAGCAGCGTTGGCAAGAGTCGCAGATTTTTCGTGCACAAGAAGACCTGCCCGCCGGCAAGGCAGGCGCTTCAAAACCCAAAACCTACGTGCTCGATATGTTCCCGTACCCTTCGGGCGAAGGACTCCATGTCGGCCATCCCAAAGGCTACATTGCGACCGATATCTACGCGCGCTTCAAGCGCATGCAGGGCCACTCGGTTTTACACCCAATGGGATGGGACGCCTTCGGTTTGCCTGCCGAAAATTATGCGATAAAAAATAAAATCCACCCGGCCGTGGCGGTCGAGAAGAATATCGCGAATTTTAAAGACCAGCTTGCGCATATCGGTTTCGACTATGACTGGAGCCGCGAGATAAAAACGACCGATCCGGCGTTCTATAAGTGGACGCAGTGGATATTTTTGCAGCTCTATAAAAAAGGTTTGGCATTTCAAAGCGACGAGCCGATCAACTGGTGTCCTTCGTGCAAAACGGGCCTGGCGAACGAAGATTTGAATGGCAATGTATGCGAACGTTGCGACACGGTTGTTGAGAAAAAGCGGTTGCCGCAGTGGGTGCTCAAAATCACCGACTATGCCGACCGGATGCTCCACGATTTGGACCACTTGCAGTGGCCCGAACACATCAAAGAGGCCCAGCGCAACTGGATCGGCCGGTCAGAGGGTGCCGAGATCGAGTTTATCGTGCCGCGCTTTAAAGAAATTCTGCTTGCCAGCAGCAATGAAAGCAAGCGCGCGCGCGCCGAAAAATTATTTAAAGCATCGGGCCTCGATATAAAAGTACATACGCCAAAATCACTTGGCCTGACTGAAATCGAAGCGGACGAGAACGGCACCCTGGCTGAAAATGCCGAAGCTAAGGCGCGCGCCTATTCAGGAAAGACAAGCCTGCCCGTGCTGGCAATTGATACCGGTTTTGCGATAGAGGGAGAGGATCTTGATCTCGCACGTCCCAAACGAAATGCTCTTGGCGGTATTGATGAGAACTCTTTATCTCAAGATGAGGTGGGTGAAAAAATGCTCAAGTTCTATCAGGGTATTGCAAAAAAACATGGCGGTAGGGTCCTTGCACATTGGATTGATGCGCTCGCGCTCGTTTTGCCTGACGGTTCGGTAGAACGGGCAGAAGATTCCCGCGAAGTCATTCTTACTGACATTGTCCACGGCGAATTCGACAAATTTTTCCCTGTTCGCTCTCTCTACATTTCAAAAACGACTGGTAAGCCAGTAAAAGAAGAAACACCCGAAGAAGAAATTAAAGAGCTTGAACCAATGGCTTGGGCGCAAAATGAACTAGTAAGCCGGCCGATAAAAGTTTTCACCACGCGGCCGGACACTTTGTTTGGCGCGAGCTATATGGTGTTGGCGCCGGAGCATCCGTTCATCCCCGCGATGAAAGCGAGCATCGAAAATTGGGACGAAGTAATTGCCTACATCAGCGAAGCGTCTGCTAAAACCGAAATAGATCGCACCAAAGAAGGCAAAGAAAAGACAGGCGTCGAGTTGAGGGGGCTCAAAGCCATCAATCCGGCAAACAAAGAACAAATCCCGCTCTACGTTGCCGACTATGTGCTCGGCGGCTATGGCACCGGGGCCATCATGGCCGTGCCCGCCCACGACGAGCGCGACTTTGCTTTTGCCAAAAAATTTAATTTGCCGGTAAAGAAAGTAATCGACCAAACGAAATATCTCATTTTTGATTTTGACGGCGTGATTGGTGACACCCTCGAGAACGCCCTTCTTGCCAAGGTAAGAATGGGGTTTTGCCGGGATAGAGAGGATGCCTATCAAGAAATGCTTACTTATGCGAACAAAAAACCAGTACACATACGCAACCACACGCTCTCGCCTGAAGAATTGCAAAAAGAATACGACTGGACAAGCCGTTTCGGCGAAGAGATGCGCAAACAAAAAATAAAACTATTTGATGGTTTTATAACCGAAATACGTAAACTTCGAAATACGAAGATTGCTGTTGTCTCAAGCGGTTCAAATCTTTATGTCAGGTCGGCTGTCGAGCAGGGGAAGCTCAGCCCGACCCATGTTTTGTGTTTTGAAGACAATCATTCAAAAGAAGAAAAAATTGAGCGCATCTGTAAAGATTGGGGTGTTTCTGTCAAAGACGTATATTATTTCACAGATACTAAAGCTGACGTTTTTGAACTGGAAAACTTTTTAAGCAAAGAGCGCATTTTCGGCTGTTCGTGGGGGTTTTTGGGTAAAGAAGCGCTCGAGTCAGTGCTCCCCAAAGAGCAGGTGCTAGAAAACTTCTCGGACATTCACCGAGTGTTTGAAAACTTGCACACAGATGCGGGTATGCTCGTGGAGTCAGGCTCTTTTGACGGCCTAAATTCTGAAGACGCGAAGAAAAAGATCACCGAGTTTGTGGGTGGGAAGATGGCAACGACCTACAAGCTCAAAGATTGGGTTTTTAGTCGCCAACGCTACTGGGGCGAGCCGATACCGATCATCCATTGCCCGGCGCATGGCGCGGTTGCCGTGCCCGAGGATCAACTGCCCGTGCTTTTGCCCGAGGTGGAGTTTTATGAGCCTTCCGGCACGGGAGAGTCGCCGCTGGCAAACATCACCGAGTGGGTGAACACCACCTGCCCCACCTGCGGCGGCCCCGCCAAGCGAGAGACCAACACCATGCCACAGTGGGCGGGCTCGTCGTGGTACTACCTGCGCTTCATGGACCCGCGCAACGACGCTGCTTTGGTTGGCAAAGATAAAGAAAAATATTGGGCGCCGGTGGATGTCTATGTCGGCGGCGATCATGCGGTAAGGCACCTCATCTATGCGCGCTTTTGGCACAAATTCCTCTATGACATCGGCGTGGTCAGCACGGTCGAGCCGTTTGCGCGCCTCGAATTCCTCGGATTTATTTTGGCCGAGGATGGCAAGAAGATGAGCAAGCGCCTTGGGAATGTTATCAACCCGACCGAAGTGGTGGCCAACTATGGCGCGGATTCCTTCCGCATATACGAGATGTTCATGGGGCCGTTCGAGAATACCGTCGCGTGGAATACGGCTTCGATTGCGGGCACGACCCGTTTTATCGAGCGCGTATGGCGGCTCGCAGGAGAGCCTTTGAGCGAGCAACCGGCGACAGTAGAGCTCGAGGCAATACTTCATCAGACTGCGAAAAAAGTCGGCGAAGATATCGAGGCGTTTAAATTTAATACCGCGGTCGCGCAGATGATGACATGCCTCAACGCGATGGAGAAAGCGGAGGGGATTCGAGCAGGGCAGTGGAAGGCTTTCATCCGCCTGCTCGCGCCCTTCGCGCCGCACGTCGCAGAAGAGTTGTGGGAGCGGTTGGGCGAGCCGTATTCGGTGCATCAGGCGGCGTGGCCACAATTTGATGAATCTAAAATATCGTCCGGCACTATAAAGGTCGCTGTCCAAGTAAATGGCAAAGTGCGCGGCTCGATAGAGCTTGCCCAAGGCGACACCGAAGGAGAGGCTTTAGCGAAGGCTCGTGGCGCGCCCGGGGTGGCCAAGTGGCTGGTCGAAGGCCGCGAGGTTAAAGCGCTCTATGTGCCTGGTAAAATTATAAGTTTCGTGGTTCAATGAGGTATATGCGTTTTGGGGACAGCACTTGACCTTAAAAGTTAGCCATGATATATAATAACACACCAATCATATGGTAGAAACAAGCGAAAAAATGGCCCTCAAGCCCAAAGTGATAGTAAAGAAGCTCCTAAGCTCTTTGCCCGAGCGCTCCCGCAACGTGCTGGAGAGCCGTTTTGGCTTGGCCGCTAATACCGAAAAGGTGACTTTAGAGGCCATCGGCGACCGCTATGGCATCACCCGCGAGCGTGTTCGTCAGATTGAAAATCACGCCTTGGCGGGGGTTAAAAAGTCGCCTGCTTTTGTCGAGGCGGAGGCCGCTTTTTCCGAGCTCGAGCGTATCATCGGCTCTTTGGGTGGTGTCGTATGCGAAAACGATTTGCTCGAGTTCATGTCCAAAGACAAATCGATGCAGAACCACCTCTATTTTTTACTCGTCTTAGGCGACCCGTTTAAATATCGCAAAGAAGACGATGAGCTCAACCGTTGCTGGTATGTGGACACCGAGTTAGCCGACAAAATCGGTGATGCACTCAAGCGTCTCTATGGTGGCCTCTCCGACGAAGACATCATCCCCGAAGGCGAGATGATCGACCGTTTTCTTAAAGAGCTCGAGACGGTAAATGATGAGCATCGCAATAGCGAGGTCTTGCGTCGTTGGCTCTCTATCTCTAAGACCATCGGCAAAAACCCGCTTGGTGAGTGGGGCCCGGCTTCTTCGCCAAATATCAAGACCAAAGGCGTGCGCGACTATGCCTACTTGGCAGTCAAGAAGCACGGCTCGCCGCTCCACTTCCGCGAGGTTGCCGCGATGATTGGCAAGCTTTTCAACCGTTCGGCCCATATCGCGACGACCCACAACGAACTCATCAAAGACGATCGCTTTGTGCTCGTTGGCCGCGGGATGTACGCGCTCAAAGAGTGGGGCTACACCGAGGGCGTCGTGCGCGATGTCATCCGCCAAGTATTGCAGGAGAATGGCCCGCTGCCCAAAGATCAAATTATCGAGAAGGTGCTCAAAGAGCGGCACGTGAAGCCCGGCACGATCGCGGTCAATCTCCAAAACCAAAAATACTTTAAACGCTCCAAAGACGGTAAGTTTTCGGTAGTCAAATAAGCCTACGCTTTAGCAGGGAAGATAGCGCGCCACAGCTGGCAGAATAGCCAGATAAAGCCCAGCGCCGCCGCGAATGCGGCGGCGCTGTTGAGAGTGCCAACGCCAAACCAGCTAACGACAAGACGAAGAAGCTCCCACATACAGAACGTATACGCCATCAAGACGACTCCCCACGTGGCACGGGTTCGGAATTTATCCATATGTTCGTCGTGGCCATTGAGCGCCAAGGCGTAGCCGAAACCCGAGAGGAAGCCGCGTAAAAAGATAATGAAGCCAATAGCTGTACAGAAGGCAAAGAGGTAGCCGATATAATACAGCGGGTCGGCAAAGAAGGTTGAGTAGAAAGCAGTCATACCAGTAGTAAAAGTATACTATATACTTATACCCATATGCTTCTGCACGACCAGGCAAAGAAGGTATACGAGTTTCTAGACGGATGGCAGTTCGAATTGATGTTCGTATCGCCGCTAGCTCTTTTTGTATTGTTTATTGTGGCGGTTGTCGCCGACCCGGGGGCGGTGTCGGGTGCGTTAAGCGCTACGATAGCTATCTCTCCCGTTTGGATACCGTTTTTCTTGGGCTCGTTTCTCCTGACTTCGTGGGTACTATACGCACGGTTCCAATTTTGGTTCAGGCAAGAATATGTACTGCTTCATATTCAACTCCCGCCCGAAGTTGAAAAGTCGCCTTTGGCGATGGAAGCATTTTTCATCGGTCTGTGGAATATTGGCGGAGAGACCACCTTTATCGACCGTGTTATACGAGGACAGTTTCGACCGGTGTGGTCACTCGAAATAGCGAGTACCGAAGGGCAGCTGGGTTTTTATTTGCACATGCGCAAGGGGTGGCGGCAAATAACCGAGGCGCGACTCTACGGGCAATTCCCCGAGGCAAAAATCACCGAAGTTGATGACTATGCCGCCAAAATTCCCTTCAATATCGAGGACTACGCCACCTCCGGCTCCGAATATGGTAAAAGCGGATCGGTGCCACAAGCGCTCCCGATTAAAACCTATGTGGCTTACGGGCTTGATAAAAACCCAGATGAAGAGCTCAAGGTCGACCCCATCACGAACATCTTGGAGCTGTTGGCCCAGGTTGGCAAAGATGAGCATTTTTGGATGCAGATCATCTGCCGTGGACGCAAGCAGGATGAGTGGTACGGCTTTTATCTCAAGGAGAATAAGTTCATTAAGCCAGCGCGGGAATATTTAGAGAAGCTAGTGAAGAGCGCAGCCGAACGGGCGAAAAGTTTCGCCGGAGGTGAAGCGGACGCCGCCAAACAAGCGGCGTCGCGCGGGTTCATGCTTCTGTCGGAGGGCGAGCGTCGGCGTGTCGACGCTATCGAGCGCAGCATGACCAAGCTCATATTCGAGTGCGGCATCCGTGTGGTATATATCGCCAAGGCCGAAAAATTTTCTGGCATCCACATCGGCGCCATGGTGCGCTTCTTCGACAGCGTTCGCGGGCAGGATGAGTATAATTCGATCGGGCTGACCGATCGCGGCAACATACGCTTCGACTATCCGTGGCAAGATTTTATGAATATCCGCAGGAATACTGAATCGCGGCACCTCTATCATCGCTACAAAGACCGGGCCTATTTCTTTGTGCCGTACGACCAAGTGCCGATATTCCTCAATACCGAAGAGCTGGCAACCTTGTGGCACTTCCCGAGCTCGGTTATCAAAACACCCGGCCTCAATCGCATACCGTCGCGCGTTGCCGACGCTCCGGCTAATCTCCCGACTCTGCCGTCGTAATATGGATGTAAAGCAGCAATTTCAAGACGCTCATGCGTGGGCCGGAGAGGTGCGGATGTATGATCGGATTTTGCCGGGGGCTTTTTTAGGCGGCATTCTTCTTTTTTTGATTTACTTTGTGACGCTCGGTGCGCCGACGAATTTCCCCAGCGGCACACTCATCAAAATTTCCCAAGGCGAAACGGTGGCACAGGCCGCAGAACTTCTTAAATCAAAAAATCTCATCCGCTCGACAACCATATTCGAAGGCATTTTACGCCTACGCTATGGCACGAGCGCCAATGTCGTCCCCGGAGAGTATTTCTTCCCGGGGCCGCAGGGGCTCATAACGGTGGCGCGCCGCTTGGCGAATGGCGACTACGAGCTAGTGCCCATGCGCGTCACGGTGCCCGAAGGTGCCAACACGCGGCAGATGGGTGATCTCTTTAACGACAAAATCCCCGGCTTCGATGAGCAGGATTTCTTAACAAAATCAGCAAGCAAAGAGGGTTATCTTTTCCCCGACACGTACTTCTTTCTCCCCGGCGAGAGCGCCGACGATGTTATCCAGACAATGGAGAGTAATTTTACCAATCAATTAGGCGACCCAACGGTGCAAAAACAGGTCGTCGCCTTTGGCAAACCCTTGAGCGACATCATCACGATGGCCTCTATTCTCGAGAAAGAAGGCGCGACCACCAAAGATCGCCGTATCATTTCGGGCATCTTGTGGAAGCGCATTTCGCTCGGCATGCCGCTCCAGGTTGATGCGGTCTTCCCCTACATCATCGACAAAAATTCGCTGCAGCTGACCAAGACCGATCTTAAAACCAAGTCGCCCTACAACACGTATACCAACAAAGGCTTGCCACCCGGGCCGATTGCGAGCCCCAGCCTCGACTCCATCCTGGCCGCGGTTAACCCAACCAAATCAAATTACCTCTACTATCTCTCCGACATGCATAGCCAGATGCACTACAGCGCGACCTATGCAGGCCAGCTGGCAAACCAGCGAAAATATTTGGGCAGTTGACGAACGATTTTCTAAGGGGTATTTTAGCGCTTGAACAGCAGGAGACGTTACCATGTCGGTAACTGTTATCGTTCTTCTCATCATCGTTCCCGTGTTCACCGTTGTGGTTCGCATGACGCTGAGAAGGTGGGCCGCCGATGAGGCTGTAGTCATACTCTCCAACCTCATCAAATACGAAGGGCTGATTAACATCTTCGAGCGTTACGGCAATATTTGGGCCGTCGCCCACGAAAAAGGGCGTGTGATACACTACAAGATTTCGCGAAAAGGATGGCCGTCTTCTTGCACTATCCCTGAGCGGTGGGGAGAGCTTAAGCGGCTACCTTACAGGCAGATTTACGACGGGGTCACGTGTTTGCCTCGAGTCAAGGCAAGAGTAGGAGATTAGGTTGGCGTTAAACTATCACTCAATGACCGCTGCCTCGGCGGGACAAGGAAGCTAACCCCTGTCTCGTGCGAGGGGCGGCTTTTCTTTTTTGATGTTTTTGGAGTTAAAAATTAGAGGACAGGCACAAGAAAGCCCCCTATGATATAATACGAATATTCTTATGAATACACCTAAAAAAGGCAAATTCAGACATATTGTTTTCAAAGATGGCGACACGTGGTACGCGGTAGCCCTTGAGTTTAATATCGTTGAAGCGAGTGACGACCCAAAGCTTGCTTTTATGAACCTTCTTCAAGCAGTCGGCGGCTATGTTAAGTCTATTGGTAAGATAAAAGGCGTTCGATTTGGAGCGTTGAACCAAAAAGCAGACCCGGAATATGAAAAACTCTGGACGAATCTAAATTCTCCCAAGCCGGTTAGATCGCCGTATCAAATCGACATGTATGGTGTCTCTTCCGTCTAATACTCAATGCCGCGAGGTTTATTCAACTGGACATTCGATGAGGTTGTAGAGGTTCTTAAAGAACGCGGGTTTCGGCTTAACTATACTAACGGGAGTCACTATTACTATATAAAACATGTTGGTGGAGAATTGAAGAATGTTTGTGTCCCATTTCATGGCAAGAAAGTAATTAAGCCCAGAACTTTAAAGGGAATCATTCTGCAGTCCGGTATCCCGATGAGCGAGTGGCTTTAGATTTTTAAATTTGACAGAATTCTAACCGAGCTGTATTTTAGCGCTTGCGCAACATAGTCCTTTGGCAGTGTTCAAGGGGCATAACGAGGAAAGAGATGGGCATGACGACCGACTCCAAGCACTTCCCGCTCATAAATGCGGAAAAGGCTCTCCGCGCATTCGACGCCTTTGTTTTGCCCAGCGTCAGGGCGGCAATCGCTGGGGGAGATGTCGATGGCTGCCACTTCCACGTGACGGTCCTCCGGCCGGGCGTACCCTACAAGGAAATAGACGAAAGCGTATAACAAATACATGTCGGTGTTGCGGAAAAATAAGGGCAAGGTTTTTGTCGGCCTCTCGGGCGGGGTGGACTCGGCTGTGTCTGCGGCGCTACTCCAAAAACAAGGCTATGACGTCACCGGTGTTTTTATTCGCATCACCGTGCCGGGCTACCCCTGCACCGCCGGTGCCGACAGATTAGAGGCTATGCGCGTGGCGGCGCATCTGCGGATCCCATTTTTTGAGCTCGATTTATCCAAAGAATATGCTCGAGACGTTTTTCAAGCTTCAATCAGGGGCTTTGGGGCGGGGGAGACGCCCAACCCCGACGCTTTGTGCAATCGCCAAATCAAATTCGGCGCGTTTTATCGCTTTGCCAAAGCGAACGGCGCGGATTTTATTGCCACCGGGCATTATGCAAAGCTCACGGCAACCGAACCTCTTAAAGCGAGTGTAAGACTTGGCCTAGCGGCCCGGAGCGCACGAGCGGGAGAGGTTCGGTTGTTAGTAGGCGCAGACTCCGAAAAAGACCAGTCCTATTTTCTTTGGGCGGTGCCACAGGAGGTGCTCGCGCAAACTATTTTCCCGGTCGGTGGCATGCATAAGGTGCAGGTGCGCGCGCTGGCAAAAAAGTTTAAATTGCCCAACGCGGGCCGCAAAGATAGTCAGGGTTTATGTTTTTTAGGCCCCATTTCTATTGATGAAATGCTTAAGCAAGAGTTGCGGCCGGAGCCAGGCGATGTGCTTTCAGAAGATGGCGAAATCATAGGCCACCATGAGGGTGCCGAGCTCTATACGCTTGGCCAGCGGCACGGTTTTGAGACTTCGGCGCGCGGCGCCGACTCTAGCCCGCTGTATGTCATCGCCAAGAATATTGCGGCAAACACTATCACGGTCTCGCCAAATAAATATCCGCGCAATGCGGCAAAAACTAAAATTATTTTGCGAGACGAAAATTGGATAGGTCAAAAAGTCGAAGGCAAGGTGCAGGCGCGATTTCGTTATCGACAAAAACTTATACCCGCAACTATTTCTTTCTCGAACGGTCGTGCCGAAGTGGAACTCCAAGAGCCGCATTATGTGCCGGTGGGCCAATCCCTGGTGCTCTATGTCGGTGAGCAGGCCAGCCTGCCGGAAGGCAGGTGCCTCGGTGGCGGCAGTGTTGATAAATCTGTCCTTGCCTAGATAATAAACGTATACTGAGGTTGTGGAAAAAGAACGGAGCGCCATCTTGCTGGTCCTTATGCTTTTGCTCATATGCCTGGGTTGGTTGAGTGTTTCGTTTTATCAGATACCGCCCGCGCAGAGGGTGGCGACAGTTGTTGCCGCGCCCACACCTGACACCACTTTTGTGCCCCCGGGGCACATCACTATCTACAACTCTTCGGCTAGTGGCCAAGAGACGTACAACGGCTCTCTCGACGTGCCCGCGTGCGACACGCTTGGTACCACTCTCTCTACCACCTGGGATAATCCTATCCATGTGTCCATCGCCCTCGATGTACTGTCCTATCCCGCGTGCACTACGGTGGGGACGACCACCAGCCCATTTTCTTTTTCGGTAACAAAAGGCACGGCGACTACCACACCTGTTTTGGGCGGCGTGACGATAAATGATAAACCAGTTACGCTAACGCTTATTGAACGCTGATATGGCTATACAGGTTGCCAAAGCGGATGGCGTGCGCGAGCCGTTTGATCCGGGGAAACTCCGCGGCTCGTTGAGCCGTGCGGGCGCCGCGCCCGAGGCCGCCGAATCGATAGCTAAAGACATCGAAGGTAAACTTTATGATGGCATCCCGACGCATGAGATTTATGCCGCGGCTTTTAAAGAATTGCGTGATCATCGGCGGCACGCCGCCGCGCGCTACTCGCTCAAGCGCGCCGTGGTCGAGTTCGGCCCCTCGGGTTTTCCTTTTGAGCAATATTTAGGGAAGCTTTTCAAGGCTGAAGGTTTTCTAGATATCGCGGTCGATCAGATAATCCAGGGCGCGTGCGTTGAGCACGAAGTCGATGTCGTCTATCGCGATGGCGACAAACATTTTTATACCGAAGCGAAATTCCACAACACGCTCGGCTTCAAAACCGATCTCAAAACCGTGCTCTATGTTAAAGCGCGCATTGATGACATTCGTGATGCCGCGAACGCTAAGGGTGCAAAAGGGGAGACCTGCGGTCTAGTCGTCACGAACACCAAATTCACCTCGATGGCTATCGCCTACGCGAGCTGTAAAGGTCTCGAGCTCTTGAGCTGGGATTACCCCGAGCAGCACACCCTGCACGAACGTATAGAGCAGATGAAGCTCTACCCGGTGACGGCGCTCACTAGTTTGTCGCAACATGAAAAAACGGCCCTGCTAAGCCAAAAAATAGTCTTGTGTAAGGACGTTTTAGACGACACGCGCGCTTTAGCCGCGGCGGGTATCCAAGGTGCTCGTGCCGAAAAGGTATTGGCCGAAGCCGGGGCATTGTGCATCCCCGAGGGTAAGATATAATCGTTGCATTATTTCAATAGTAATAGTTATATGGCAGATAATAATCAGAACGGTCAGAACGCGCAGCAAAACAACCGGCCTCCTATGACCAGCAATATGAACAATCGTCCGGCAGTTCAGCCGCCCGTGAACACCGGTAGTTCTGCGTGGTGGGTTGTGGGCGGCGTCATCATCGTCGTAGCGCTCATCGCGTGGGCTTTTGTCGCCGCGCGCCGCGCAGATAAAACGGGAAATGAGGCAGTTGAGACCGCGACCACTACGAGCACCATAAACGACGAGAACGCGAGTGTAACGCCAAGCACGGTTACCCCGGCGGTAAACACCACAACGGCGGTAGCTTCTGCTAATGTGCTCCCGAGCACGGTTCCGGTTGGCATGAGTGCCGACGCGAGCCAGCTCACGGTACCAACGCCGCAGGCGGCCGGTTCTCAAGTAGAAGTATCCAATATGGTGGCTACGGTGCCGACCTGGGTGGTCATTTACGAAAACAATAATGGCAAGGCGGGGAATGCCTTGGGTGCCGCACTCTTCCTCCCCGGCCACACGAGCAGCCAGGTAGAGCTCTTGCGCAATACGGTTGCTGGCCAGACCTATCTCGTGAGCGAAGCCCAGGACACCGACGGCACGCACGTCTTCTCGCTCAAAGGTGACGCGCCAGTGCTCGATCAAAACAACAGCCAGATCTGGGTGCAGTTTCAGGCAAATTAGTAGAGACACTTAAAGCAGGTTAGAATAAACGGCGTCCGCCCTAGGCGGACGCCGTTTGCCATGAGCCAATACTACAAACCCCACCGAAAAACTGACTGGAATTATAATGGGCCGCGTTTCCGCCTCTCTCGCTCAAAGATCGCGCTCTTTATCGAATGCCCGCGCTGTTTTTATATCGACAATAAGCTGGGTGTCGCGCGGCCGCCGGGCTTCCCCTTCAATCTCAACAGCGCGGTCGACGCGCTCTTCAAAAAAGAGTTCGACGTGCATCGCGCGGCTGGCTCCAAACACCCAATCATGGAGCGATACGGGGTAGATGCCGTGCCGTTTCAGCACCCAGACATCGACGAGTGGCGCGAAAATTTTAAAGGCATAGCAATCGCACACGCGCCGACTGGTTTGACGGTCTGCGGAGCCGTTGACGATGTCTGGGTCAACCCAAAAGGCGAGCTTATCGTTGTCGATTACAAATCGACCAGCAAAGATGCAAAAATAGAGACCCTCGACGAGCCGTGGCATGACGGCTATAAGCGTCAGATGGAAATCTATCAGTGGCTCCTGCGTCAAAAAGGCTTCACGGTTTCTGACATCGGCTACTTTGTCTATGCCAACGCAAGCAAAGATCGTGCTGGCTTCGACGGCAAGCTCGAATTTGAGGTAACGCTCATCTCATACACGGGTGCCACCAATTGGGTCGAGCCGACCCTCGCAAGCCTCAAGGCCTGTCTCGATGCCGGCAAACTCCCTGATTCTTCATCCGACTGCGACTATTGTGTATATCGCGAGGCGGTAGATGAGGTGTTGATCAAACCGGCTGCGGTGAGTAAAAAAGAGAAACAATATGAGGCACCAACCCCAAGTTCTGACCAGCTTTTCTAAAAAAGTGTACGCCGTGGTGGCTAAAATCCCCAAAGGCAAGACGCTGACCTATGGTGAGGTCGCGAAGCGCGCAGGCGCTCCAAACGCGGCGCGTGCGGTCGGCACCGCACTCTCTAAAAATTTCGATCCCAAAATCCCGTGCCACCGTGTCGTACGCAAAGACGGCGGCATGGGCGGCTACAATCGCGGTGGCAGCCGTAAAAAATTGGGACTTTTACAGAAGGAGGGTGCATTATAAGAGCACTATGGACGTCAAAATAGATCCGTCTTGGAGGAAAGTTTTAGAGGATGAGTTCGATAAAGATTATTTCAAAACGCTGGCCGAATTTGTTCGTGGCGAATATCAACACGCCATCGTCTATCCACAACCAAAGGATGTCTTTCGCGCATTCGATCAGTGCCCGTTTGATAACGTCCGGGTAGTTATTTTGGGCCAAGATCCGTATCATGGGCCAGGTCAAGCAAATGGACTGTGCTTTGCGGTGGGGGAAGGTGTGCCGCTCCCGCCTTCTTTGCAAAATATTTTTAAAGAAATTAAAAGCGATATAGGTTCGCAAGGCGAAGCCATAGCGAAGTCGGGCAATTTAGAGCGTTGGGCCAAACAGGGTGTGCTCTTGCTTAACGCGACCTTAACGGTACGCGCGCGCGAAGCCGGCTCGCACCAGTCGCGCGGTTGGGAAGAATTTACCGACGCGGCCATTCGCGTGCTTTCTGAAAAGCGCGAAAACTTAGTCTTTATTTTATGGGGCAATTATGCCAAAGCCAAAGGTGTACACATCGATCGTTCGAAGCATTTAGTGATCGAATCGGCTCACCCGTCGCCCTTCTCGGCCTATAACGGTTTCTTTGGCAGTAAACCCTTCAGCAAAACGAACACCTATTTGTCTGCAAACGGTCTCCAACCGATAGAATGGCTCTGATATGCTATAGTGCTAAAACCTATGAAAATAAAGACGAAATGGGAGCTTGATAAACTTTTTTATAAGGGGCTTGGTGACCAGCGCCTTATGCGCGACGCCACATCCGGAGACAAGATGATCTCTGCGTTTGCAAAAAAATTGCAGGCAGATAAGCGCTGGCTCAAAGATCCGAAAGTCTTGGCTCATGTGCTCGGCGAGTATGAAGCGCTTTCGCTCACGGCTTCGCCCGCGCCCCTGATGTATCCCTATTATCGAAAGGAGCTCGACGCGCAGGACAAAAAAGCTGAGGCGCTACAAAACACACTCGACGAGCGGTTCACCAAGCGCGGCAACGAGTTGATCTTTTTTGAATTGGAGCTCGCGAAAATTCCGCTCACGGCGCAGAAAAAATTCTTGGCCGCAAAAGAATTGGGGGAGTTTCACTATTGGCTCACACAGTTATTTGAAACAGCCAAGCACAATCTTTCCGAAGCTGAAGAAAAAATCCTTTCACTTCTTTCGGATGTCTCCGGTGGGCGCTGGGTCCAGATGACCGAGAATCTCCTGAACACGCGCACGGTTTTATGGGAGGGGAGTGCCGTGCCGCTTAACCGCGCGCAGGTTTTGCTCACCACTTTGCCTACTCCCAAGCGCCGCGCGCTCCACCAAACCATCCTTAAAGAGCTCAAAGAACTTTCAGCTATGGCCGAGAGCGAGCTCAACGCGATAGTGACGCGCAAAAAAATCTTGGATGAGTTGCGCGGTTTCAAAGAGCCCTTCGATGCGACCATCCTCGGTTACGAGAACGACCGTGCGAGTGTCTTGGCGCTCACGGCCGCGGTGACGAAGCGCTTCGATATCGCGAGGCGCTTTTATAACGTGAAGACGAAGATGTTGGGAGAGAAATTTCTCACCTATGCCGACCGCGCCGCGCCCGCAGGTAAACTGGATAAAAAAATATCGTTCGACGAGGCGGCGCAGATTGTCCACGACACCTTTGCCAAGCTCAAACCTCGCTATGCTGAAATTTTTGACCGCCTGCTCGCGGAAGGTCAGGTGGATATTTATCCCAAAGCGGGTAAAAACGGCGGCGCGTATTGCTCGGGCATGGTCGGCCAGCCGACACTCGTCTTGCTGAACCATGTTGAGAATGCGCACTCGCTACTAACGCTCGCACACGAGATGGGCCACGCTATCCACACCGAGCAAAGCAAAGTACAGCGCCCGATGTATCAGAGTTATTCAACGGTAACTGCCGAGACAGCCAGCACCTTCTTTGAGCGCGCCGCGTTCGAGGCGCTGGTCGGCAAACTCTCGGCTAAAGAAAAATTGCTCGCTTTGCACGACAAGGTGCAGGACGATATTTCGACCGTCTTTCGCCAGATCGCATGCTTCAATTTCGAAGTCGAATTACATCGCGAAATCCGCAAAACGGGGCTTTTACCGAAGGAAGGAATTGCCGCGCTGATGAACAAACACATGGGTGCCTATCTCGGCCCCGCCGTGAAGCTCACGCCGGAGGACGGATACTTTTTCGTCGCGTGGAGCCATGTGAGGCGGTTCTTCTATGTGTATTCCTACGCCTACGGCCAGCTCACCTCGCGCGCGCTGTGGGAGCGAGTCAAAAAAGATCCGAAATTCATCGACGTGATAGATAAAAACTTTCTGCAGGCGGGCGGCACCGCGAGTGTTGAGACGATATTCAAAAACTGCGGCCTCGATCTCAAAAAGCCGGCAGTCTTTCTCGAAGGACTCAAAAGCATCGAACGCGATGTTGTCGAATTAGAAAAAGCAGTGGGGAAATAAATCGGCTCTTTTCTTTTGGCACAAATAACGATACTCTTTCTCACATGACGCTCAACGAAATCCGTTCGCGCTATCTGGCATTTTTTGAGGCACGCGGGCACGTGGTCATCCCGAGCTCTCCCTTGGTGCCGCAAAACGACCCGACGACGCTCTTCACCGGCTCGGGCATGCAGCCCTTGGTGCCGTATCTCTTGGGTAAAAATCATCCCGAAGGCACGCGCCTGGTCGACTCGCAAAAATGCTTCCGCTCCGGCGATATCGAGGAGGTCGGGGACAATCGCCACACGACTTTTTTTGAGATGTTCGGCAATTGGTCGCTCGGTGATTATTTTAAACAGGAGCAACTGCCGTGGTTTTTTGAATTCTTGACCGAAGAATTAGAGATTGACCCAAAGCGCCTTTACGTGACAGTCTTCGCTGGCGAACCGAAGTATGACATACCAAAAGATGACGAATCGGTCGCGATTTGGCAAACATTGTTTAGCAAACACGACATCGAAGCAGTTGCTGCCGAGATTGGTTCAGAAGCAAATGGATACCAGCGAGGCATGAAGCCCGGCGAGCGGATATTTTATTACGATGCCAAGAAGAATTGGTGGAGCCGGTCGGGCACGCCCGAGCACATGCCAGCAGGAGAGCCGGGCGGGCCAGATTCAGAAGTATTTTTTGAATTCCCGGAGATTAAACATGACCCTAGGTGGGGCGAACATTGTCACCCCAACTGCGACTGCGGACATTTTGTCGAAATCGGCAATTCGGTCTTTATGCAGTATTTGAAAAAAGAAGACGGCACCTTTGGTCTCTTACCGAAACAGAATGTGGATTTTGGCGGGAGCCTCGAGCGCATAAACATGGCCGTGAGCGACAGTTCAGACGTGTTCACCATCAACCATGAGCCGATACTGCAGCTCATCGAACAGCTTTCGCATAAAACATATACCTCCAACAACTCGGCAGAGACGCGTGCATTCCGCATTATTGCCGACCACATGAAAGGTGCCACCTTCCTCATCGCGAGCGGCGTGATGCCCTCGAATTCTGATAGAGGATACTTTGTGCGACGGCTGATACGCCGGAGCATTATGCAGGCGGACAAACTGGGTATCTCTGAAAACTCTTTTTCTAAAGTTGTCGAGCCAATCGCGAAGATGTATGCAGAGCAATATCCTGATGTTCTCGCGCAGGCGGATTCAATAGCGCAGACGATCGAACAAGAGGAGACTCGCTTCAGACAAACCCTTTCCAGAGGCATCAAAGAGCTGGCTCGTTTCGCTGGCCAAGATAAGCTCTCTGCGCAGGACGCTTTTCAACTCTTCACGACCTACGGCTTCCCGTTGGAATTGATTATCGAAGAGGCCGGCGAGAAGGGCATTAAGCAGATTGATATCGAAGGATTTAAGGAGTTACTGAAAGGCCACCAGGAACTTTCTCGCGCAGGAAGTGAGCAAAAATTCAAAGGCGGTTTGGCTGATGCGTCACAGGAGACGACGCGTCTGCATACCGCACACCATCTTTTGCTCAAAGCGCTCCAGATGGTTTTGGGGCCAAGCGTCAAGCAACGCGGCAGTAACATCACGGGGGAGCGCCTGCGGATCGATTTCTCTTTTGGGCAGAAGATGACACCTGAGCAACTGGCCGAAGTGGAGCGTATCGTGAACGAAATAATCGAAGAGGATTTGCCGGTCATCCACAGCGAGATGGATAAAGAAGAGGCCGAGAAGCTCGGCGCCGAGCATGAGTTTGGCGCCAAGTATCCCGAACGCGTTTCTATCTACTCGGTTGGCCCTAAGGGCGCGACCCCCGAAAATCCGCAAATAGAAAAAGCCTTTTCGCTGGAATTCTGCGGCGGCCCGCATGTCGAGCACACCGGCGAACTTGGCCATTTTAAAATCGCAAAAGAAGAAGCAACCTCCGCCGGCATCCGCCGCATCCGGGCAGTGCTTGAGTAGGGTATATACTGTTCTCATGTCTGCGCTCTTCACTAAGAGCAAAAAAGGCGCCGAGGAAACGGTGCTCGTTGTTGATATTGAAAGCGGTAGTGTCGCCGCGGCATTGGTGGCGCTCTCGCCCGGCGAGCCGCCAAAACTTTTTGCCGAACATCGCGTGATGCTCCCCATGGCTAAATCTATCGATGCGGCAGTGCTCGCCAAACAGATTGAAAAAGCCGCGCGCGCGGCGATCTCGGTGCCCTCTCTTTTTGCCGCGCGCCTGCGCAATGCACCCGGCGCCAAGCTCAAAACTAAAAATATGGGAGCAGTTACGCGCGCTTCAATCTTTTTTGCGCCGCCGTGGGTGGCGCTTGAGGCGCGGCATGGCGTGCTTGCCTGGTCGCGCGAGGACAGTCTAGCTTCGTCATTGCGTCAAGAAATTGACGCCGCTTTTGGTTCAATCCCCATTTCTGAATATGCTTTTGGCGAAGCGGCGGCTGGCACGCTCGCTTCACTCTTCGAACAGCCAGACGAAGTCCTGTTGTGCACCATAACCGGCGAAATGGCCGAGCTCTTACGACTTTATAAAGGCGCGCCCCAAGGCCACGCGACTATCCCTGGCGGCTCGCGCTTGCTTTTGCGCACCCTTGGCACCCATGCGGGGTTGAGCACTCATGAAGCGCACTCCGCGCTCGCACTGTCTTTGCAAAGAGAACCTAGCTACCTGCGCGAGCCGCTCGCGGCATCAGCACTCCACTTTTGCAGACAATTCGGCTCGGCCGCCGGTGCGATGGGCGCCGCAGGGCCGGTGCACGAGATTCTCATTCTTGCGCCCGAGCCCACGGGGGAGTGGTTTGCTCAAGCATTATCGCGCGCGCCGCTCTCTTCGCCCTTCGATAGCGAGAGCCGCGTTCGGGCCCTCCACACCCACCATCTTGCCCCGCATATCGCCTCGCACACGAGCAAACCCGACCTCACGCTCATGGTCGAAGGCATCTTTATGAGCGCGCTTTAAGCGGGTGTATACTAGGTTTTATGCAAGACATGACCCCACCCCACAGCTCTATTCGCGATATTCCCGTCTCTCCTAATCACCGCCACGTGCCCCCGCCCGATGAGCGCCCGCGATCGCGCTCCCCACGCCGTGGATGGTGGAAATGGGTCGCCGCCGTTGTCGTTGTGTGTGCGGTCGCCGGGCTTTTGCTCTCGACTATATTCCAAGGCGCAACCGTAACGCTCTATCCTAAGACGCAGAACGTCACCGGCCCGATTTCTTTGTCACTTTCTCCCAACTCGGGCGCGGGAGATGGATATCAAGTAGTGACCGTCCGTGCTTCGGCAACGACGACTGCTCCCGCTTCGGGGAGCAAGCAGGTCTCCGACGAAGCGACCGGCATCATCACCATTTATAACGGCTACAATACTTCTAATCAGGTGCTGGTGGCTAACACGCGCTTCGCGGCCCCCGATGGGAAAATTTATCGCATTCACAGCCAGGTGACGGTGCCAGGGGCTACCGCACAGGCGGGCGGCACGCTCACGCCGGGCTCGGTGACCGCTTCGGTCTATGCCGACAAGCCAGGCGCCGACTATAACCGTGCCGATCCGACCACCTTTACCATACCGGGCTTCAAAGGGACGCCACGCTATGCCACATTTTCGGCTAAATCGCAGGGTGCGATAAACGGCGGCTTGGTGGGAACGGCGCCTGCTGTCTCGGCCACCGATTTGAGCGCCGCACAAGCGACTTTGAAGAGCCAGCTCGATGCCTCGCTGGCATCCCAAATGGCCGCGAATGTGCCGACAGGGTTTTTGGCGATTAGCGGGTCACTCGCGGCCACGTACGACAATGTCTCGCAAACCGGCAGTGGTGCCACCGCACAGCTTGCCGAGAGTGCCTCGGCGACCGAAGCACTCGTCCGCGTGAGCGACTTAGCCGCCGCGGTGGCAGCACAATCAGTGCAGGGCTACAACAACGAAGCCATCGCTTTTGCCGACCCAACAAAAGTGACAGTCAGCTCTTCGGGCTCCGGCGCCTTGGGGCCTTTGCCGGTTACGATTGGCGGTTCGCTTAATCTGGTGTGGCAATTCGATTCTGGGGCTATAAAGCAGGCTTTGGCGGGTAAAAGCCGGTCGTCCTTCGAGCAAATCATCGCCGGCTTCGAGCCTGCCGTGAGCTCGGCAAAAGCGACCATTCGACCGCTTTGGAAGGCGACCTTCCCCGAAAATCCTGACCAAATCACCATCACCATATCTTCAGGCGAGTAATATGCAGGCCCTATTGTTGACGGATAATCGCATTTTTGCTAAGATTGCATTCGTCCCCGTTTGATGAAAGACACGACACCAGAAGTCCAGGGTACCGTCGAAGAGGCGATCCCGAATACGTTGTTCCGCGTCTCTCTCCCCGAGGGAGAAGTGGTATTGGCATATCTAGCGGGCAAGATGCGGCTCCACCACATCAAAGTGCTCGTTGGGGACAAAGTACTCGTGCGGCTCGACCCGTACGGCGGTAAGGCTCGAATCACTCGGCGACTCTAATAATGAAAGTACAGGCTTCAGTCAAACCACGTTGCATCAAATGCAAGATCTTGCGCCGCAAAGGCCGGGTGTATGTGGTGTGCGAGAACCCTCGCCACAAACAGCGCCAAGGCTAACCCAACCATATGAGAATTTCAGGTATTACTATTCCCAATAAACGACTTTCATACGCGCTCACCGCGCTCTATGGCATAGGTATGCCGCGCGCGCAGAGCATCTGCAAGAAGGCGGGTGTCGATGCGACCAAGCGCGCCGACACGCTCACCGCCGATGAAGAGAGCGCCATCCGCACCGCACTCGAGGGCCTCAAAATCGAGGGTGATCTCAAACGCGAAGTATCAGGAAACATTAAGCGCCTCAAAGACATTGGTTCGTATCGCGGCACTCGCCACAGCAAACGCCTCCCGTCTCGCGGACAGCGGACCAAGACCAATTCTCGCACCGTCAGGGGCAACGTGCGCAAGACGATGGGCTCCGGTCGGCGTAAAGTTGAGAAAACCTAGTCCCTGTGCTATTATAATCAGACACACCTATGGGTAAGAAAAGAATAGTCAAAAAAGGAGGGGAGGAGGGGGCCGGTGGCCGCGGGTCCTCGGCGCGCGCTAACAAGCGCAAGCTCGATGTTGGGGTACTCCGCGTCGAAGCGACCTACAACAATACCAAAGTCTGCCTCACCGATGAGAAGGGCGGCGTCGTCGCCTGGTCGTCGAGTGGCTCGCTCGGTTTCTCGGGCGCTAAAAAGGGTACCCCGTTTGCCGCGGCCAAGGTAGGCGAGCTTCTGGGCGACCGCGCAACGGCAATGGGCATGAAGGAGGTCTCGGTGGTCGTCTCCGGGGTTGGTTCCGGCCGCGAATCCTCGATCCGCGCATTCTCGACCAAAGGCATCCATATTACCGGTATTAAAGACGTGACGCCGGTGCCGCACAACGGCCCGCGCCCGCCAAAGCCGCGCCGCGTATAACCCCACTTTCGCAATCATAAAAATCATATGCTTCTCGGACCAAAATATAAAATCTGCAAACGTCTCGGCGCCTCGGTATTTGAAAAATGCCAGACCAAGAAATTCCAGCTCGCCGAAGCGCGTGCTCCTCGCCGTACCCGCCCGAAGCGCGGCGGTGGTGGCGACTACGGCGCCCAGTTGCTCGAGAAGCAGAAGGCTCGTCTCACCTACGGCATGGGCGAGACGCAATTTGCGCGCTACGTACACGAGGCGATGGAACAGCATCGCGTCCCGAGCTCTGAAAACCTTCTCTCGCGCCTCGAGTCGCGCCTCGACAACACGGTCTACCGCGCTGGTTTTGTCAGCACCCGTCGCGCCGCGCGCCAGATGGTTTCGCACGGCCACATTTTTGTTAACGGTCGCCGCATGAACATTCCTTCGCACTGTGTGAAAGAAGGCGACGTGGTTAGTGTCCGTCCCGAGAGCCGCGAGAGCGCGCTCTTTACCGGCCGCAGCGAGGCGGCCCTTGAGACGAAGACCCCGGTGTGGCTCAAAAGCGAAGACGGCGGTTTTGCCGTCGCCGTCGCCTCCGCGCCTGGTGTCGGACAAAGTGAAGCGCCGTTTAGTGCGCCGATCATTATCCAATTCTATAGCCGTTAATAATTTTATTCGCCCTAGTCAATTATCATGATTGAATATTCTATAACTTTGCCGAGCAAGCCGCGCATTGTTTCCGAAGAGGAAAGTGCGGGAGTCTACGAAATAGACGGGCTCTATCCCGGCTATGGCCACACGCTCGGGAATTCCTTGCGCCGGATTATTCTCTCATCGCTCCCGGGAGCGGCTATTACTTCGGTTAAGATCGAAGGCGTCGAGCATGAATTTTCTACCATCGACGGCTTGCGCGAGGATGTCATCACGCTCTTGCTCAATTTGAAAAAACTCCGTTTTGAACTAGTCACCAGCGAGCCGCAAGTGGTGTCGCTCTCGGTCAAAGGCCCGATGAAGGTCTCGGGCGCCGATTTGAATTTGCCCGGCCAGGTCCGCCTCCTGAACTCCAACTCGTATTTGTGCGAATTGACCCAGAAGAACAGCGCGCTCAATTTAGAACTCCGTGTCGAGCGCGGTTTGGGTTATGTCCCGCGCGAGGCGCTCAAAAAAGACCGCGCCGAGATAGGGGAGATCCCGGTGGATGCCATTTTCTCGCCTATTCGCCGCGTGAACTATGAGGTAGAGAATATGCGCGTCGGCGATCGGACGGATTTCAACCGCCTGCGTATCACTATCGAGACCGACGGCACGCTCTCGCCGCGCGCGGCACTCGAGCAGTCGGTAGAGGTCATGATCACCCAACTCAAAGCCATCATCGGTTTTAGAGAAGAGGAGATCGTGAGCGCCTCTAGCACAGCACCCGAGCCCCTAGCGGCCGAAACCTCGACCGATGTCATGAAGACCCGCATCGAGGATCTCGAGCTCTCTGCACGCGCGGTCTCGGCGCTTGAGCGTGCTGGCATCCGCACCATCGGCGGCCTCGCACGCAAAAAAGAAACCGATTTAACGGATATCGAAGGCCTCGGCCCCAAAGCTATCCAGGAGATTAAACGCGCTTTGGCGAACTTCGGCATCGTCCTTAAATAATAATCATGCGTCACCACAACTCCAACCGAAAATTTGGCAGACCAACCGACCAACGCCGGGCGTTGCTTAAATCGCTCGCGCGTTCTCTCGTGAAGACCGGCCATGTGAAAACGACCGAAGCGCGCGCTAAAGAAATCCGCCCCCTGGTTGAGAAGCTCGTGACTCGCGGCAAAACCGACACCGTGTCCAACCGCCGACTCTTGGTAGCCCGCTTGGGCGACGAGGCAACGGTCGGAGCACTTATCAAAAAGGCGTCCGGCTACAAAGGGCGCGCGGGCGGCTACCTGCGCATCACCAAGCTCGAAGCGCGCAAGGGAGATGGCTCGCCGATGGCCGTTATTGAATTCGTATAACCGTTATGATTACCATTGATGCAAAAGATAAGACTCTCGGGCGCGTAGCCAGCGCGGCGGCTAAGGCACTGCTCGGCAAACGCTCGGCCGACTTCGCCAAGAACGTCGTCGCCCAAGATGGTGTGACCATCGAGAATGCCTCCAAAGTGAAGCTCTCGGGCAACAACAAAGCGCGTGACATGAAATATGTCCGCTACTCGGGCTACCCGGGCGGGCAGAAAATCGAAAGTTATGCTATGCTCACCGCGCGCCGCGGGGGTAAAGAGGCGATCCGCCGCGCCGTCTTGGGGATGCTCCCGAAGAATCGCTTGCAGAAGCCGCGTATCAAACTGCTCACCATCAACGACTAAATATAATTTCTATGGCTACGACTACTACCAAAACAGTAAAAGAGACTGCTGCGAAGAGCGGGGAGCGCTACCTGCAAGCCACTGGCCGCCGCAAGACGGCTATCGCCCGCGCGCGTCTCACCCCCTCGCCCCGCACCTCGGTTTTTGTTAATGATAAAGAGCTCAACGAATATTTCCCGACCGAGACGCTCCGCACGACTGCGCTTGAGCCGTTTTTGAAGGTCTCGCTCCCGACGCAATTTGCGGTCCGCATTATCGTCCGCGGCGGCGGTATTGCCGGCCAGGCCGTCGCGGTGCGCCACGCTATCACGCGCGCCTTGGTTGAATACGACAAAGAATTGCGCGTCGTGCTCAAGAAAGAAGGATTCCTCAAGCGCGACCAGCGCGCCAAAGAACGCCGCAAGGCCGGCTTCGTCAAAGCCCGCAAGCGCAAGCAGTGGAGTAAACGCTAATTACAAAAAGAAAATTCCCGCGAAAGCGGGATTTTCTTTTGACCAAAAATTTATAGACAACAGGGCTAATTTTATGCTATTTTGGGGGTCGCAATGTTCCAGAGGAGTGCCGAAAATGGGAAGAAACACCCTGTTCTGCTCGTTCTGCGGCAAGTCGCAGCACGAGGTCCGCAAGCTCATCGCCGGCCCGACCGTCTTCATCTGCAATGAATGCATCGTGCTCTGTGGCGACATCATAAACGAACAGCCCCGTACAGCCGGAGTTCTAGCTATTGATTTGCTCAATGCCCTCAAGCCGGCAGATGGCGAGTCGGCGTTGAGTTGGCTGATGAACCTTCGGATTACGTTGGGGGCGATGGCGGAAGAGCACGTCAGTCCTGGAGTTGCAAGGCTTCGGGCCGCAATCACCGAGGCCACTGGGCGGCTCGCCGAAATCAAAGCCCGCCTCGATACAGAGATCGACGTCGAGACGAGACACATCGCCGATATGGAGGCCGAGCTCAGTTCGTTGGTCCCCCCGGCGATCCCTCGGCTCGGAGATGCTCTCAAAACCACGTAGCCGGGACGATCGGCAACAGCAAGAGAGGCGGCACATTACTACGTGCCGCCTTTGCTATTTTTGACCAATCTCGTTTTTTGTGTAAAATAGAGAGAATTATGAGTGACGAAGAAGAGTTTGTGCCTGAAGATGAGGCAGAGGAGGGGCCTGGCCTCGTTAAAAAATTACGGGAGAAATTAAAAAAAGCAGTCGAAGAAAAGCAAGAATATTTAGAGGGTTGGCAGAGGGCCCGCGCCGACTTCGCCAACTATAAGCGGGAGGAGGCCGGCCTGCACACCGACAAAGAGGCGCGCATTAAAGCGAATCTGGTTGAAGAAATACTGCCACTCTTGGATTCGCTCGATGCCGCGCTCAAGTCACCCTCATTCGAGAAAGCTAATACTGAATTGAAGAAGGGCATCGCGTGCATTTATCAGCAGTTTTTGAACGTTCTCAAGCGCATCGGGGTTGAGCCGATAGGAGAAGTGGGCCAGCCGTTCGACCCGTATAAGCACGAGGCCTTGAACGAAGAGGTAGTTGAAGTGGAAAAGTTAAATCACACTATTGTTGCCGTGCATCGCTCGGGATATACTCTTGGCGACAGGGTGGTCCGGCCGGCGCAGGTGTCGGTCGGCGCGTATAAAAAATAACGTTATTAAGTAATTATATAAAGCTATGGCAAAAATTCTTGGCATTGATTTGGGCACAACAAATTCGGCGGCGGCCGTGATGCGCGGCGGCGAGCCGCAAATCTTGGAGAACGCCGAAGGCGCGCGCACCACACCCTCGATTGTGGCCACGAGCAAGACCGGCGAGCGTTTGGTGGGGCTTATCGCGCGCCGCCAGAGCATCACCAACCCCAAGAACACCGTATACCAAATCAAGCGCTTCATCGGGCATACCTTTGACGAGCCGGCAGTCCAAAAGGACAAAGTTGCCGTGCCGTTCGAGATGCGCAAATCGCAAAACGGCGGCATCGAGGTCCAAATGAGCGAGGCGTGGTACAGCCCCGAGGAGATCTCGGCGATGATCCTACAAAAGATAAAAACTGATGCCGAGAAGCGCCTGGGCGAGCCCATCACCGAGGCAGTCATCACCGTACCGGCCTACTTTAACGACGCCCAGCGCGCCGCCACCCGCGACGCAGGCAAAATCGCCGGCCTCGACGTGAAGCGCATCATCAACGAGCCGACCGCGGCGGCGCTTGCCTACGGATTCAATAAAAAGAAAAACGAAAAAGTCGCCGTTTTCGACTTTGGCGGCGGCACCTTCGACATCTCGGTGCTCGAGGTCGGCACTTCGGACGAAGGCGAGGGCTCTATCGAGGTCAAATCGACCGATGGCGACGGGCACCTGGGCGGCCGCGACATCGACCAGAAGATAGTCGATTGGCTTGCCGATGAATTTAAAAAAGAGAGCGGCATCGATGTGCGCCTCGACCCGCTCGGCCGCCAGCGTCTCGACGAAGCCGCCGAGAAGGCCAAGATCGAGCTCTCGACCGCCCTTGAGACCGAAGTAAACATCCCATTTTTGACTTCAGATTCGTCCGGCCCGCGCCACCTGCTCATTAAGATGTCGCGCGCCAAGCTCGAAGAACTCTCGGCCGAATTTGTTGAGCGCGCGATGGCAATCACCAAACGAGCCATGGAAGCCTCGCCGTTTAAAATTGGCGACATCAATGAAGTTATTTTGGTCGGCGGCCAGACCCGCATGCCCGCTATGCAAGCGGCCGTAGAAAAATATTTCGGCAAGAAGCCCAACATGTCAGTCAACCCCGACGAAGTCGTCGCCATCGGCGCGGCTATCCAGGGCGGTATTTTGGGTGGGGAAGTGAAGGACGTGCTTTTGCTTGATGTCATCCCGCTCTCCTTGGGCATCGAGACGATGGGTGGCGTGACCAACAAACTCATCGAGCGCAATACCACCATCCCGACCAGCCGCTCACAGGTCTACTCGACCGCCGCCGACAACCAGACCAGCGTCGAGATCCACATCACCCAGGGCGAGCGCGCCATGTCGGCCGACAACAAATCGCTCGGGCGCTTTATGCTCGACGGCATCCCGCCCGCGCCGCGAGGGCTCCCACAGATTGAGGTGACCTTTGATGTGGACGCCAACGGCATTCTCTCGGTCAAAGCGAAAGATAAAGCGACCGGCAAAGAGCAGAGCATCCGTATTGAGGCGCGCTCGGGGCTCACCGACGCCGATATCGAGCGCATGCGCAAAGACGCCGAGGCGAACGCCGATCAGGATAAAAAGAAAATGGAATTGGCCGAAGCGCACAATCTCGCCGAGCAAGCGGCCTACGGCGCGCGCAAAGCTCTCCTCGATAACAAAGGCAAAATCCCGGCCGAGCTCGAAACTTCAATCAACGAAAAAGCAGCGGCCGTTGACGCAATAAAAAATAGCGAAGATGTCGCAACCATTCGCACCGCTACCGAAGCATTGACGAGCGAGCTCTCAAAGGTATATGAGGCTGTCCAAAAAGCTGGAGGAAATGCAGGCGGCACGCCGCCGCCACAAGACGGCCAAACCCCTCCCGAAACTCCGCAAAATCCTTCTGCCGACAACCCCGAGCAGAAATAAGGTCTATTCATAACGATATGAGCAAACGGGTCTTTATAGCCCACGGCTGGGACGGCACTCCTGATGAGGGTTGGTTCCCTTGGCTCAAAAAAGAACTCGAATCAAGGGGATTTGAAGTTCACATACCGCAATTGCCTGACACGGCAAATCCACGAATCTATAACTGGATCCCCGCACTCGCCGAGGCGATCGTTTCTCCCGACGAGCAAACCTACCTCGTGGGGCACAGCATGGGTTGCCAGGCCGTTGCACGGTATCTTGAGACCTTGCCTGACGGAATAAAAGTCGGGGGAGTTGTCTTTGTCGCTGGCTTTTTTAAACATCTATCCGGCTTGGGAGATAGTCCTGATGAAAAAGAAACAGATAAACATTGGCTCGGAGCGCCGCTTGATTTTGAAAAGGTAAAATCACACCTGCTCAAAAGCATTGCGCTTTTCTCCGACGACGACCCGTGGGTTCCGCTCGATAATCAAGACGACTTCAGAGACAAGCTCGGTTCAGAAATAATCATAGAGCACGCGATGGGACATTTTACTGAAGGAAACGGCGTCAAAGAACTCCCGATTGTGCTCCAAAAAATTCTGGAGATGTCACAATGACCAAATATCTCTTGAATTCTGGCGGCACTAAACATGATCCCGAATTGGCGCGGAAGTTTTTTGCCGCAATGGCTGAAGGGTTAAATAGTCCCCGCGTATTGATATGCTGTTTTGCGCAACCTCGCGAAGATTGGGAAGGCAAGTTTATAGAAGACACCGCCTCTTTGCCCGATTTATTTCCTGATGGAATACGTCCGACTTTCGAATTGGCTTTTCCTGCAAGCTTCGAGCAACAAATTAAAAATTCGGATGCTGTTTTTATCCACGGCGGGGACGACCACCTCTTGCAATACTGGTTAAAGAAATTTGATATACCGAAAATTTGGGACGAGAAGGTGGTGGCTACCAGCTCTGCAAGCTCACATGCTCTCGTAAAACATTTTTGGACCTGCGACTGGCGACAGTGCATGGAAGGGCTCGGCATTTTGCCGATAAAGTTCCTGGCGCATTATCAATCGGCGTATGGAGTCGACGATTCGCGCGGCCCAGTTGATTGGGAGAAGGGGTACAAAGAGTTAGAGGCACACGGGGACACATCTTTACCAATTTACGCGCTTCATGAGGGCGAGTTTGTTGCTTTTGAAAAGTAATATGGAAGAAATATTCAGATCCATCGACAATGCCGTTGTGGGGATGTTTAGTTCGGAATCAAGCGGGCATGATATCAATCATCTCCGAAGAGTATTCAATATTGCGCTACACATTCAAAAAATTGAAGGCGGCGACGGATTGGTGATTGGGGCATCCGCTCTACTGCATGACGTCCATAGACTGATGGTGAAAGAAATGGGGGCGTTTTGCTCACCCCGTGATTCGCTCGACAAAGTTGCCCAGATAATCGGCCGAACGCTCTTGCCCGACGATAAGTTAAAAAGTGTTTTGCATTGTATTGAATATCACGAAGAATACGGTTTTTCCGATGTAGGGAAAACGGTAAGCGATATCGAAACGTTAATCCTTCAAGATGCTGACAACTTAGACGCCATGGGAGCGATCGGCATTGGTAGAACATTTAGCTTCGGCGGAGCGCATGGGCTCCCCATGTGGATCCTGGGTAAGCCTTTCGATCGAGACACCTTCGACGAAACGGCCGCGGACCCCTCGACCATACATCACTTCTATAGCAAACTATTGAAACTCAAAGACAATATGAATACCGCCACTGGGAAGAAAATGGCTCAAGAGCGCCATCTGTTTATGGGAAATTTTCTTAAACAATTCTTTGCAGAATGGAATGGCGAGGTATAGTAGCAAGATATGAAAATCGAAAAGAAGATCTGGCCGGCATACTTCGACAAAATAATGTCGGGGGAGAAGACCTTTGAGCTTCGTCTCGCAGACTGGGAATGCAATCCTGGCGACACGCTCCTCTTGCGTGAATGGGATCCAGAGACCAAACAATACACAGGGCGAGAAATCGAAAAGACAGTAACCTACGTGCTCAAGACAAAAGATGTAACCTTGTTTCCCAAGGAAGACGTCGAGAAATACGGTTACCAAATCATCTCGATTAAATAAGCCATGGACCTCAAAGAAACGTACAACAAAATAGCGGAGGATTGGCATAAGGATCACTCAGCCGATAGTTGGTGGGTCGAGGGTACAGAATATCTGCTTTCGCTTTTGCCTGCCCACACCACCATCCTCGACATTGGCTGCGGTTCTGGAGTTAAATCTGCTTATCTCGCGGGCAAAGGGTTTGTGGTCACCGGCGGAGATTTTTCAGAAAAAATGGTAGAGATTGCTCGGCGCGAAGTGCCGGGCGTGATTTTTGAAGTCCTCGATTTTTACAACCTCGACACCTGGCCTCAATCCTACGACTGTGTGTTTGCCCAAGCAGCGCTTCTCCATATCCCCAAAAAAGATATTCCAGCGATTCTAGAAAATCTTAAACATGTACTCAAAAAAGATGGGCTGCTGTACTTAGCGGTTAAAGAGTTGCGGCCTAACGCCCGTGACGAAGAAATGAAAACAGAAAATGATTATGGGTATGAATACCAGCGTTTCTTTAGCTACTTCACCGTCCCAGAACTCACCTCATTTCTTGAGCATGCCGGCCTAACTATTGTCCATGAAAGTGTGACTCCTTCAAACAATACGAATTGGATCCAAATAATTGCTAGAAAGTAACAACCGAAAATAAAGAAGGCCCGGACAGTATGTCGTCCGGGACCCTCATCAACCCTCACACCATTAATCGCCAGGTGGCGGCAACTCGCGGTAGCGCCCCTTCAGACTGCGGTCGGCCCACTCTAATCCACAAGATCCCGCCACCAACTTAGCGGGGGCAGCGCCTTTTCTCGTGAGAGCAGGATTGCCCTGCGTCATAGAGGCGAGACCCTTCTCGAAAGCGGCGATGTATTCGTCGAAAGGCTCACCGTTGACCGTCAGAACATCTGCGGGAAGGGGTTCACCATCCGGAAGACCAATCGCACCGCCCTTTGACCAGGCTTCCGCGAACGTAACCGTAGCCATCGATCCAGCATCGTTTGCGGTATTTGGTCTACCGCGCATTTTGCACCTCGCCTGCTTGTTTGCGCCAAACCCAAACTTAACACTCAAGACACTTTTAGTCAAATTGGCCAAATTATGTGAAAATCGCCATATAGTGCGGATATTTAGTTTTTGTGTTATAATTGTATTTCATGCCTGAAGAAAAGAAGAAAACGGGTTTGGGTGGCGTTGTTGCGACCTATTGGCGGTATACCAAACGGTATCCCGGCCTTTTGAGCGTGATGATAGGCGGCACCATTTTGCTCCAGGTCGCCAACCTGGTAGCGCCTCTTTACCTGCGCAATCTCTTCAACACGTTGGTTGCCAAAGCGCCCAGCCCCGAGATTATTCACCCTCTCGTCGCAATCCTCCTCATTATCGCGGCTATGTGGTTCCTCGATTGGCTCTCGAGGCGCTTCCAGGGCTACGCCAACACCCACATCGAGGCGCGCATCATGAGCGACCTACAAGCCGACGCGTTCGAGTATCTGCTCGGGCATTCGCACAATTTTTTCATCTCCAATTTCGCGGGCTCCTTAACCCACAAAGTTAAGCAGTACGGCCGGGCGTTCGAGGTGGTGTTCGACAGCGTCGTCCTGCAATTCTTCCCAACCCTGCTCTTCGTCGTGGGTGCGGTGGTCGTGCTCTTCTTGCGCAATCATACTTTGGGTATCGCCCTCGGTCTATGGTCAATTGGTTTTGTCTGGTTTCAGCTCTGGGTGGCAAAAATCCGCCAACCGGTACGCCGCGTTCGCGCCGAGATGGACACTAAAGTGACTGGCTCCTTGGCTGATGCTATCGGCAATCAATCTGCCATTGCGCTCTTTTCGGGCAGTCGCTACGAACAGAACATATTTAAGAAAGTCATCGGGGAATGGCACGCAGCCACCATCCGTCTGTGGCATACCGATGAGTGGATATGGGCAGGCATTGGGCTTTTTATCATCGGCATCCAGGCCGGGCTCTTGTATGGTGCGGTCATTTTTTGGAGCCGAGGGCTTTTAACCATTGGCGACTTCGTGCTCATCCAGGCCTATCTCATCAACACCTTCGATCGTTTGGTCGGCATTAATCGCGAGTTGCGCATGTTCTATGGCTCTATGGCCGAAGCAAGCGAGATGCTTGAAATATTGCAGATGCCGCACGAGATTGCGGATGTTACCCATGCAAAAAATTTAGCGATACAAAATGGCACGGTTGTCTTCGACGATGTCAATTTTAGTTTCAGCAAAGACCGGCCGGTGCTCACCAACTTTAATCTCACTATCCAAGGCGGTGAGAAGATTGCCCTCGTCGGACCCTCGGGCGCGGGCAAATCAACCATCACCAAGTTGCTTTTGCGCCTCCATGATTTGCCCCAGGCCGCGCGCGGCCGGATACTCATCGACGGGCAAAATATTGCCGAAGTGGCGCAGGATTCTCTGCGCGATGCGGTAGCGTTCGTCCCGCAGGAGCCGGTGCTCTTCCATCGGACGCTCCTGGAGAACATTCGCTACGGCCGGCGCAATGCCTCTGATAGTAAGTTCAACAAGTAAGTGCAACACCGAGTAATCTAGAAGGGTGATGCAATACAAGCATTTTTCAGTAGAAGAACGGGAGAATAAACAGCACGGGCATTGGGAGAAAAGGTCGGTCAGAGCCATTGCACAGGAGCTTGGCAGGAGCCCCGCCTCGGTGTCGAGAGAACTCCGGAGGAACTATCCGCCGGAGCGGAAGGTCTACACCTCTCGCCTAGCACACGAGCG
>CAIUOD010000018.1 GCA_903900775.1 Candidatus Adlerbacteria bacterium
CAAGCTCCTGTGCAATGGCTCTGACCGACCTTTTCTCCCAATGCCCGTGCTGTATATTCTCCCGTTCTTCTACTGAAAAATGCTTGTATTGCATCACCCTTCTAGATTACTCGGTGTTGCACTTACTTGTTGAACTTACTTTCACAACTATTTACAAAATGTCTTCCGGTGAATTTCACAAACGCCGCACTTTTTGAGTGCCTGGTAATGCGCTTTGGTGCCGTAACCTTTGTGCAACTCAAAACCATATGCCGGATATTTTTTTGCGAGCCGACACATTAAACGGTCGCGCGAAACTTTGGCGGCAATCGAGGCAAGCGAGATTGCGGGAATAAGCGAGTCGCCATGGATGACGGTCTCTTGCGAATACTCGGGCGGCGCGAGTAAAAGTCCGTCGAGAAAGACGCGAACATTTTTTGGCTCGGGCGCCAATGTGCGGACACCGCTCCACACGGCGCGGCGCACGGCGCGGGTGATGCCGATCCGATCTATCATTTCATTACTTGAAAACCGCACACAAAATCGCACCTCGTCCTTGGCCGCTTTTTCTTTAAGCAATCCGAAAAGTTCTTCGCGCACTTTGGCCGAGAGTTTTTTCGAATCATCGAGCCCAGGGAAATTCTTTTTGAGGTTATAGCGGACGGGCACCAAAACCACGCCGACCGCCACCGGCCCGGCCAGAGGCCCGCGCCCCGCTTCATCCACACCAACAATAAAATGTTGCATTGGCAACCATTGTATATGAATAGAGGCGCTAAGGTATACTGCCCTCATGATCGCCCGATTTGTACCGCTCATCAACCATTCGCACTACTCCCTACTGAAAGCGCTGCCCAAATTGCCCGATTTGATAGCCGCCGCCAAGGCGGAAGGCTGTGAGGCGCTGGCGCTCACCGACCTCGGCAATCTCTACGGCGCCATCGAGTTTATTAAAGAGTGCCGCAAAGCAAAAATTAAACCTATCATCGGGATTGATATCACGACCGCAGAGAATCATCGACTCATTTTATTGTGCGAGAATACTGTCGGCTACAAAAATCTCTTGAAAATTGTCACCGAAGCAAACCTTTCGGAGAAGCCCATCACCGATGATATGCTCACTGCGCACGCCGAAGGACTCCTGTGCCTTGGTAATTTTCTGCGCCCCGAGTCGCACGAGCAATACCTAAAGATTTTTGGTGAGAAAAATTTCTACGGCCGTGTCGCCGCACGTGAGGTCTATCACTTAAAGCCCGAGGACCGGCGCGCGTGGCAAGTTCTGCGCGCCATCGGCGGCTTAACTGAAGACGGCAATATGGGCGAAGAAGATCCCGACTACTCCTTCCCCACCGAGGCGCACATGGCCGAGCAATTTTCAAAAGAAGAGCTCGCCGAAACTTTGGCGATTGCCGAACGCTGCTCGCTTGAGCTCACGCTTGGCGAATGGATCTTCCCCGACTTCCCGCTCGCGAAAGGTGTGGCCCACAACGACGAGTTCCGCGCGCTCATCGAAGCCGGCCTCAAGAAGCATGGGGTCGAGAACGACCCGAGGGTACGCGAGCGCATCGAATACGAATATAAAATCATCACCGACAAAGGCTACGCGCCGTACTTCCTCATCGTGGCCGACCTCCTGCGCTTCGCCCGCGCCAACGGCATCCTCACGACCATCCGCGGCTCGGTGGCAGGATCGCTCGCGACCTATATGCTCGGCATCACCAACGTGAACCCGCTCGAATATAAAATCCCGTTCGAGCGCTTTCTGAACCCCGAGCGGCCAAAGGCGCCGGATATCGACATGGACTTTGCCGACAATCGCCGTGACGAAGTTATTGAATATGCGCGCAAAAAGTACGGCGAGGATCGCGTCGCGCAAATCGGGACCTTTGGCACCATGCTCGCGCGCGGGGTGGTGCGTGATGTGGCGCGCGCCTTGGGCCACCCCTATGGCCTCGGCGACCGTTTGGCCAAGGCAATCCCCTTTGGTTCGCAAGGCTTCCCCATGACGCTCGAGCGCGCGCTCGCCGAGACCCCCGAGCTCGCGAAGATGTATGAGGAAGAGGAGGACGTGCACGAGATCATCGATCTCGCTAAAAAGATCGAGGGCTGTGCGCGGCACATCTCGGTGCACGCGGCCGGCGTCGTCGTTGCCCCCGGGCCTTTGGTGGGCTTCGCGCCGCTCCAACTCGACCCCAAGGGCGGCAAAATCATAACGCAGTATGACATGTACTCGATAACCGACGAGTATGGTGGCGTCGGGCTCCTCAAATTCGACTTCCTCGGCATCCGCAACCTCGCCATCCTTGCCCACTCGGTCGAGCTGGTGAAAAAAATCCGCGGCATCGATATCGATATCGAAAATGTGCCCGTCGATGACACCAAAACCTTCGAGATGCTCGCGCGCGGCGAAACCGAGGGCATCTTCCAACTCGGCGGCACCGGCATGACCCGCTATCTCAAAGAGCTCCGCCCGACCTCTATCCACGACATCAACGCGATGGTGGCGCTCTTTCGCCCCGGGCCGATGGACACGATCCCACAGTACATCGAGCGCAAGCGAAACCCGCACCTCATCCACTATCTCGACCCGCGCATGAAGGAATATTTGGATTTTTCGTACGGCCTTTTGGTTTATCAAGACGACGTGCTCCTGACCGCTATCCGGCTCGCCGGCTACACCTGGCTTGGGGCTGATGTCTTGCGTAAGGCAATGGGTAAGAAAGTCCCCGAGATTATGCAGGCCGAGAAAGAAAAATTAATCAAAGGATTTATCGGCTACGGCAAACTCTCGCCTGCGAATGCCGACAAACTGTGGAAATTAATCGAGCCCTTCGCGGCGTATGGTTTTGGCAAAGCGCACGCGGCCAGCTACGGCAAGGTCGCCTACCAAACCGCCTACATGAAGGCCAACTTTACGGTCGAGTATCTCGCGGCCGTGCTCACCGCCGAGTCGGGCAATCTCGAAACTATCGCCGCGACGGTCGCCGAGGCGAAGCGCATGGGCATCGCGGTCTTACCACCAGATGTGAACGAAAGTTTTGGCGACTTTACCGTGATAAAAGAGAGGCGGGAGGCAGAGTCGGTTGCGGAGCCGAAGATCGACGCAGAGACTCTGCCTCCCGCCTCTCGTGATTCAATTCGCTTCGGGCTTTACTCAATTAAAAATTTCGGCGTGGGCGTCGCCGACTCGATAATTGCCGAGCGCAAGGCGCACGGACCATTTACATCGCTGGCCGATTTTCTCTCACGCACGACCGATCAAAATCTCAACAAAAAAGGGCTCGAGTCGCTCATCGAATGCGGCGCGCTCGACGCCATGGGCGAGCGCGGGCAAATGCTCGCCGCGATTGAACAACTCTTGCGGTATCATCGCGACGCGACGCAGGAGCAACAGCAAGATTCTTTATTCGCAGGAATTAGCTCGGGCCCGAACGAACTCCATCTGCCCGAGGTCGCGCCCGCCGGCCAAGCACAGCGCCTCGCGTGGGAAAAAGAATTACTCGGACTCTACATCTCGGGCCATCCGCTTGATCGCTTTAAAGACAAGCTTTCGAATTTTTACGCCACTCGCCACGGCCTCACGCTGGGGCAATTGCGGGGGCAGCAATCCTTCGGCACGACGATCGTCGCGGCCGGAATGATCCAGGAAATCCGCACCATCGTGACCCAGGGCGGCGATATGATGGCGTTCGTGAAGCTCGAAGATTTCGAAGGCAAGATGGAGGCGGTCGTTTTCCCCAAACCGTTCGCGGCCCACAAAGACGTGCTTTTACCCGAGGCATGTGTGGCACTCAAAGGCCGGCTCTCAAACCGCAATGGCGAAATTTCGCTCGTTGCAGAAGCCTTCAAAGCGCTGTAAAGTATTTTTTATATGGAAGAGCATGATCATCGCAAACTTGGGCAGGAACTCGATTTATTTACGTTTTCGGATTTGGTCGGCCCCGGGTTGCCACTATGGACGCCGCGCGGCACCATCGTGCGCGAAGAACTCGATAAGTTCGTCTGGGAATTGCGCTCGAAGCACGGCTACGAACGCGTGGCTATTCCTCATATCACCAAACGCGAACTGTACGAAAAATCCGGTCATTGGGACAAATTCGCCGACGACCTCTTTAAAATAACTTCGCGCGAAGGCCGGCAGTATGCGCTCAAGCCGATGAACTGTCCGCACCACACGCAGATATTTGCCCGCAAGCCGATGAGCTACCGCGAGATGCCGCAACGCTACGCCGAGACAACGATGGTCTATCGCGATGAACAAAGCGGCGAACTCGGCGGCCTCACGCGTGTACTCTCAATAACACAAGACGATGCGCATGTTTTCTGTCGCGAACAACAAATGCATGACGAGTTTGCCATCATTTGGGATATTGTCGGGCAATTTTATGGAACGTTCGGGTTCTCCTTACGGGTGCGACTCTCGCTCCACGACCCCGCCACGCCCGAGAAATATCTCGGCTCCCCCGAGCGCTGGGCTACCGCCGAGCAAACACTGCGCGATATCGCCAAAGAGAAAAACGCCGACACCTTCGACGGCATCGGCGAAGCGAATTTTTACGGCCCCAAAGTCGACTTCATGGCGACCGACTCACTCGGCCGCCAGCATCAAGTCGCGACCATCCAACTCGACATGAACCTGCCAGAGCGCTTTGACCTCGTTTGCATCAATGAAAAAGGCGAGCGCGAGCGCATCGTGATGATACATGCCGCGATAACCGGCTCGCTTGAGCGTTGCAGCGCAGTCTTGCTTGAGCACCTGGGCGGCAATCTCCCCACCTGGCTCTCGCCGGTGCAGGCGAAAGTGCTCGCTATCGCCGACACACACCAACCCTTTGCCAAAGATATTTTGGGGGCATTAAAAGAAGCAGGAATACGCGCTGAATTGGACACTTCGGGCGACACGCTCGGCAAAAAAATCCGCGAAGCCAAGACGATGAAAATCCCCTATCTGCTCGTTGTGGGTGATCAAGAAGTGGCAGACAAAACCGCGACCCTCGAAGGCCGCGCGGGTAAAATCGGCGCGCTACCGATAGCCGACATTGTTGCAAAATTGAAGGATGAGATCACTCGCCGCGTTTAATTTTTTACTTTAAGCGATTGCCCCTTCTTCTTCCTCTTCACCGAAGAGGAAGGTCTTAAGCCACGCGGCCGCGCGATTCTGCACGCGCTTGATAGCGATGAGATACGCACCGAACACGCACCACAGACCGAGGAAGAGCCAATAAAACGCTGTGCCCCACGGCCCCAAATCGAGGCCAGTATATGGCACCGAGGCGAGCGTCACATAGGGCACAGGCCCGTAATAGGTCGGTGATGGAATACGGTACGTATTGTAATAGACAGGTTGTGGTCGGGTGTAATTGTAATACGGGTAGGCCGCGTTTGGCTGTGTGTAGTAATAATTATTACCGCCATAGGACGAAGAACTGCCACTCGTATTGTAGGTCACCGAGTTGTTGCTAGTAGTTTCGTTAGAGTTAGTATTAGTACTATTGTTGTTCGTGTTGTTTGTCACCGAACTATTGTTGGTAGTCTCGCTGGAGTTGGTTATTGAAGTATTGTTTGTAGTCTCGTTAGAATTAGTCACCGAGCTATTGTTGGTAGTTTCACTGGAATTAGTATTGATACTATTGCCACCCGCGGTCGTGCCGGGGACTCCCGGGACGAATGAGGTGCCCCCGCTACTTGAGTCGGTGCCCGCATTGCTCGAACCGGCAACATCGCCCGCGGTGTCGACGCCGACCGAACCCTCAGACGTGCCACCGCAGTCGCCACATCCGCCACCTGCCCCGGCATCGGGGTCTCCGCCGCCGTCGCTACCGCCGACGGCGGCTCCGCTCGTATCACCAGTACCGGATGTACTCCCGCCATCGCCGCCGCCCACACCGCCAGAACCATCCCCGCCGCCCGCGCCGCTACCACTGTCACCACCTCCGTCACTCCCACCGTTGCCACCGCCCTCTTGAGCATGCGCGACCGTAAAGAAAGAAAGCGGTTGCGTACCAAGTGCGTTGTGTGCGCGCGGCACTAGTTGCAGCAACAGTAGCGCCGAGAAAAGAACGGCCCAAAGAATCAAAGCAATGAATCCGAGCCTGCGTAGCGAAATGGCATACATAGCGGGTAATGAGATTAGCGGATGAATAATAAGATGATTCCCTTTTCGAAAATCCATAACAACCGATGATAGATTCTCGAAAAGAGGTCGGCAGCGCGGATGCTGCCGGCCGCCCGCTATCGACATCCTTCTGGCGGGCAAGGGAGGCATTCCATCTGCACGACGAACGCACGCCTTCGCAGAGTGAAGTTGTGGCACGGGTCCGGATCGCCAAGCTCGTCCCGCACCCCAGACCGCACGACTACATAGACACGCATAAAGCGCGAGGCACTCCCCCAGTACTCGGTCTCGGCAATGACGCGCTCGAGTACGACGCCTGCGCCAGAGAGCATGAAGTCGTACTCTTCCTGTGGACGGATTGGCGCGACAGAAAAGATTTGTTGAGACCAGAGGTGATGGAACTCCTGGAGCACGTCTGGCGGTACGCCCCGCCTCCCGTAGATCTCGAGAGCCTGATCAAACGTCCCATGGTAGGGATCGGCGCCAGGGTTGGCCCAGTGGAAGTATCCGTCATTCCTAAAGCGCGGCCGAACACTCGACGTTCGCGGAGCGGCGTGTGCCACGATAGGCACAGCCGCGGACGCAAACACACCTGCCGCCATTGCTCGCCTGGTAAGCAACATCGCATTACCTCCTTGCCATCGTTGTCGCGCGCGGCGCCGCGATGGCGCTGAAGAGCATGCCATCCCTGCCCGAGAGCACGCGCTCTCCCGCATGATGTGCGAAGTCGCACAACGTGCGCTTCTCGCCCGCGTGGGAGCCTCTGGTGATCTCGGGCACGTACAGCACGTCGATGCCAAACCTGACGCACACGGTCAAGTCGCGCGTCATGAGCGGTTGGCGCGGGAACACTGGGCCACCTTGGCCGAGCCCCGCACCTCCCCGGAGTGGGAAGGTCACGGACGCATCGTGTGGCCCGAGCCGGACGACCTTCGCCATGCCCGCAAACATCCCCCACCCGCTTTTGTAGGGAACCGAGTCCGGCAGGAGAGCAGTGTTCGGCACGTTGCCCAAGAGCACCGTCGGCATGTCCTCGCCCGCAAAGCGCGGGAGAGAGCCAGCCTTCGCCGCCTGATAGAGTGGTTGCGAATAGTTGGCGTAGGTCGGCGTCTTGCCGGCACGCTTCACTCTCTCATTGACGGCATTGATGGTATCACCGACGCCCGGCGTATCCTCATTGACAACAAAGACGTCGATGGAAAAATCTTTGGACGTGTACGGCACCGCTTGGCCAAGCGTGTAGGACCTGGCCGGAGCGGACAACCCGCTGGCGTCATAGCTAGTGCAGGAGGCCAGCGATAGTGCGCACACGGCAAGTGTGCGGAATGTGAAAGAACTATGCACGATGACCCCCTAAGCCGCATACGCGGCCGGTTGGATGTGGAACTCTGCTGATAGTATGCGCACGCCCTATCTGAAGAAGACATGAGTAGAACAGGTATAGAAAAATGCCCCCGAGTTTGAGCGGAGGCATTTTTCAAAAACGTTATGTTTGATGATTATGCGGTGCGATGTATCTGCCCCATAATGAATTCGTCGATGCCCCTTGTTTGGGTGTTCACCTGCGCAGACGGATACTGTTGAGCAAAAGTCTGGAAGCCCGCAGGGCGGCCCGAGGACTTTTGTGAAGCAGACTCCGTCGTAGCAGCAGCAATTGTTATCTCTTCTTTCTCACCAAAGAGGAAAGTTTTGAGCCACGCGGCCGCGCGATTCTGTACGCGCTTAATAGCAATGAGATACGCACCCGCGAGCGCGAAGAGTACCAAGAGTGACCAGTAAATAACTTCGCCAAAGGGCCCCAAGTCGAGGCCGGTATACGGCACTGCGGCGAGTGTCACGTACGGCGCCGGATTATTGTAGGCGATAGTTTGTTGAGGGGTATACACCGGAGTGTACGTCGGTGTGTAGGTTGGATAATAGGTCGGCGTGTATACCGGCGTATAGACCGGGTACGAAGAACCTCCGCCCGTCACGACATTGTTAATGATCGGCGTTGAGTTGTTGGTCGTGACAGTCGTATTGCCACCATTGTAGGTGGTGTTACAGCTGTTGGTGGCGGTGCACGAGTTGCCGTTGTCGGTTATGGTCGTCGGCGCAAAGACGCTGGTGTTGCCGCTGTTCACGACATTTGAAGGCGCTGAATATGCCGGAGCGGAATAGGTCGGGTATGAATATGAAGGAGATGAATAGCTACCGGACGAATACGTCGGCGAAGAATAAGTCGGGTATGAATAGCCGCCACCAGAAGAGTAGCCGCCATACGAAGAGTTGCCGTAGTCGTAGGAAGAAGGAGTATCTACGCTGTATCCGTAATCAGGAGTGTCTACGCTGTAACCGTAATCGGGAGTATCTACGCTATATCCGTAATCAGGAGTATCGACACTGTATCCGTAGTCGCCGCCATCGTCGCAACAATCTTGGGCATGTGCGAGAGAAACGTGCATGGCCAACCCGCCAACGACCAAAAAGGCCGCGAGCGAGAAGATCTTCAACGCGTTGCCGATGTAAGAATTGAAATTAGTCATACAAGATGGTTACTAAAGCGGATAATCGTTAACGGGCTTAGTGTAGCATACTCAAATTGATTGTCAAGCCCTCGGCACTTGGCAGAAATGTAGAACGCCGCCGTCTGCCCAGGGGGCAAAACGGCGGCGTGTGGTGGGATCGGGGTCCTTAGGTCCCAATCGTCCACCGGTTGTTGGGATCGCTGCGCAGCGGCTGCTGCCCTGACGAACCCTTCGGGTTTGTTAGGGCCGGCGGCACGATGGCCGGCGGCGGTGCAGACGGAGTCACGATCATCGGCGCGGGCGGCGGCGGGGTCACGATCTTGATGTGGATGTCGCCCTGCTTGACGGTGACCGTCTGATTGCCGCCAGCGACCGCCGGCTTGGACGACTGGCAATCGAAGCACGGCCTCGGCGTCGGTGTGCACGGGTTGCACGTTACCGGCGGCGGGACAACCAGCGGCTTCGCCGGCGCGACACAGCACGGCTGCATCACGGGCGGCTTCGGGGGAACAACGACCTGCGGCGTGCAGCAGACCTGCTGCTGATGATGCCGCACATGGAAGGTGCACGACGTCCGACTCGCCTGGTTCAGCGAGCCGTCGCTGGGGTTGCAGGGGTAGTGTTGACCCTCCACCAGCCCTTCCGTGCCGGCCGGGCGGTTGGACCCGACCCACTGGGTTTCCCCAGTGGTAGCGGGCGGAGCCAGTTGTGTAGCTTGTACCGGCGCCACGGGAGCGACCTGCTGCTGCGGCGCACGGTACTGCGCCTGTGCCTGCGGCGCCGGTACGGCCACGCACCCGGCCAGGCCGAGTGCCAGGGCGGCGAGGCACGTCATCATGCGTACGTTCATTGTCGGTCTCCAGGGCCCTTGGCCCGGTTTGAGAACAGAAAAGTCGAAGAACTTGGTTTCCCGAATACTATATACCCATATGAACTATTTGTCAATAGCTTGCCAGGCGAGCCGAATTATGGCCTTTAAATTAACGCTTTTTTCACCTATTTAGCGACCGAGAAGCTGTTGGAAGTAATTGGTGAGTGCTTCAAGCGTCTTTGGCAGAGATTGCGCGCCCCACATGTTTTGTGACGCGATGGTTTGATAGATGAAGGGGTAGATGGCGACCACATCGGGGTACGGCGCGGCAATCCCCTGGTAGGTCAAGAGGCGTGCGGCTATTTGAGCGTCGGCGTCGGCCGTGGGCGAGGAGGCCCAGTAGGCATCGGGCACGAGGACAATTTTCTGCGAAGCGTCTTTATGATTGAGGACGTTGAAGAATTCTTCTCGGAATTGATCCAACGAACAATTGGCGGCGAGATAGCAGTCGAAGCCGATCCAGTTGACGCTGTGCGGCATGAGCGTCGAGAAGAATTCGGGCCGGGTGATTTCGGGATAACTGAAAATGATGATGCTTGGGATAGAGGGCGCGACCGCGTGCAGATGGTTGGCAACGCTGTTGAGGTTAGCGGTCAGCTGCGCGTCCGAAACCGCCACCCATCCCCCGCCAACCGAGTTGATGTCGTTATTGCCAAATGGCTCGTCGAGAACATAGAAGCCTTTGATGGAATCTTGGTAAGGCTGTAGTTGCGCCCAGAGCGCATCGAAGCGCGCATTGCCATTAGGCAAGAGCACCGAGGTGCCTCCCCCAAAGAACAATCCCTCGGTCATGAGCACAACCCCGAGGCCTTGCTGGCGTGCACTCGCAACTTTAGCGACCACCTCGTCGTTGGTCGCGCCGCGCACCCACACTACGTTGGAGATCGGCGCCACCTGGGCTATGTAATCTCCACTACCCACGCCATTGGCGGCAGAGTCGTAGTAGCCGAATTGTTGGATGTGAGAATTTGAGAGATTCTTGAACGAATAGGCGGAAGATACCGTCGAAGCAGAAGAGGCGCTCGAGGTATTCGAGACCGTTGTCGTGACTTTGGTAAATGAAATGTTGCCCCACGCCACCCACGAAGGGCTCGCGGTGGTCGTCACGCGGATATAGCGGACATTGGTGAGCGCAGGCGAGAAGATCGGCGTGAGCACCTGCCCTTCGCTGGTGTATCCCATAAGAACCTTAACCAGCGTGGTCGGGTTGGGATTGGGCCCCGCATAAATATCGTGGACGGTGTTTTCATTAGGAGACTGCTCCACTGAAAGCGACATGCCCGAGATAGTCTGCGGCGAGCCTAGATCGAACTCGATCCACTGCGGGGGCAAACCGCCCGAGTTCCAATATCCAAGTGGCGATGCCGCACCAAGATAGTTGCCCGAGGTAGTGACGGCAGAGGCGTTTATCGATTGTGTCGTAGTTTGATAGGTGGGGATGGTTACGACCGATGTATTTGGTTGTGTCGCTCCTTGGTAGGATGCGGGGGCTATTGCTGGAGTCGTTGGCGCGACGGCGACCGGTGCCGCTTTTGTACTGACACTGGATACCGATGCCGCTGAGACAACCGAGACTGGCGTTGTCTTCGTCCCGCCGCTATTATTTGAGACGGTCGTCGAAATACTCGGCGCAGTGGCACCACCACCGGACGAAATACTCGGCGCAACTGCTATCGGAAGCGTCGGCGCAGTAGCACCACCCAAGGCTATAGAGACGTTGTTGATGATAGTTTGATCAGCACCAAAAGATTGGAGGAAAATTAGGATGGCAGAAACTTGTGTTGCATTAAGACCGTCTGCGTGTACCGCAGGAACAAGAACGAACCCGAACAGAGACAGCGCTATCACGATACCCGCGAACTTTTTGCTAGAAAACATAGAATATGGTTATTAAATAATGATTTTTAACGCACACTAGACAACGCCATAATTCTAACACGGTTAAAATTGCCTTGTGACGAGAAGGGGATAAAAAATTATTGCACGAGCGCGTAGGCACCCACAAAATCGGCCTCGACAACAAAGCGGTTGGTCTTGAGCGCGAACGAGTCGCAGGTGACAAGAGTCAGATGCATTGCATCGCTGGGTAAATTGATGATGTCCTCATTGGCGTCAACTACTTTTACCCCCACGACCGCGTAGCGATATTCTGTATCGCTTGAATATACGCTCACCATCTCGCCTTCTTTAAGATTCTGGATGCCATCGAAAGTTTTGTAATACTGATGGTAGACAACCGGCAGATAGGACGAATGGCCGAAGATAAGTACCGTGCCATCAACACCAAGCAGAGCCGAGGAGGGGTAGCGCACCGCGCCCAACGTGAGCGCCTCGTTTAATGTATCGACATCGGTAGTGGCAGGATTAGTGACCGCAACATCGAGACTGATGTCGCGGGCGACAACGCGCACCGGCACCTCGGGAGAGTTGAGGTTGGTCGGGGTGCTCGTGCCCGAGGATTGTGCCGCGAGTGTAGAGCCAACCGAGGTGGATGCGTCGGGTGTGGCGCCAAGGAGATAGAGCGCGCCGAACAATATCAAAAAAATAACAGCAAAAGCCAACGCGAAAGCGCTCGGGTGTTCGCCAACCTCTACTAGTGCTCCTCGCTGGTGGGTCATCATAGGGTGAATCTAAAATACTATATTTATGTTAAAAGTCAAACACAACTCATTGACAACACATTCTAATTATGATAGCTTGCTGGCATATGAATAAGGACGAAATGCTTAAAAGAAGTTGGGTTGATTTGGCATTGCGCGCACTCGCGCTTATTGGCTTAGTAGCAATTCTCGTCTTGGGCGCCTGGGGTATTATACAGCTCGCTTTTGGCCTGCCCGATCTCTTCGGCGGGAACTCTCCCCTCTCTCAAAAATCTCCTTCGACATCGGTAACAACGCAGACACCGGCTAAAGAGGCGGTGAGTGTTACGGCCCCTTCGCTCACCAACTCGGGCGAGCCCTTCACGCTCTCGTGGGCGCACACCGGCGGCAGCGGCAACTACGCCTATCAGATTTCGTACGCGTGCGCCGACGGCCTCTCACTTAAAGCGCCGCTCCCAACCGGCGGGACACAGAGCGTGCCGTGCAATACTCCCTTCAACTACACCAATGCTATGGGCGCGCTCGTACTAACCCCGAGTGTCACGGGCAACAAACAAATATCGGCGAGCTTCACCGTGAGTGCGATTGATTTGGCCCACAACACGACGAACGCCTCGGGCGCCGCGACCATGACCGTCCTCCCCGCCAAAAGTGTTTCAACAACTAAAACCACGAGCTCCGCGAGCTCGGGCACAAAATATATACCGGCTACCAAAGTGGCGAGCACGCTCTATGGGCTCCCCAATTTAACCGCGACCATCGTCTCGACCTCGCCCACCGCGACCGGCTACTCGGTCGAATTCCTCATCAAGAACACCGGCACCAACACGACTCCCGCGGGTTGGAGCTTTGCCGCTAATGTCCCGACCAATGCGCTCGCGGTATCGAGCGGCTACAACTATCAATCGCAGGCCCAGCAGGCGCTCCATCCCGGCGACAGCATCCTCTACACAATGAACTTCTCGCTCTCAGCTGCGCAAAGTTACTACCCTTATAACAACACCTACAACAATAATTATTCGAACTACCCTTACCCCACAAACTGCGGCTACCAGCAGAGCTACACCTACAACGGCTATGCGAATTATCCCAACGGTTCTACCTATACCTGCAATACTAACTACAACAATTCGTACAACAATTACGGCTACGGCTATTCGTATCAAAACTATAATTATCAGAATTACAATTACGGCAGCCGCGTCTTTAGCGTCATGGCCGACCCGTCCGGCTACATCTCTGAAACTAGTAAAACCGACAACACGGCGAGCGTCTCGTTCTAAAAATTAAATATCCAGGTTCGCAAGCTTGGCGTTTGATTGGATGAACGTCTTGCGCGAGGAGACATCTTCGCCCATGAGGATGTCGAAGATGCGGTCAGCATCGGCGGCGTCGTTGACATCCACCTGCTTGAGCACGCGACGGCCCGGGTCCATCGTGGTCTCCCACAATTCTTCGGGGTTCATTTCGCCGAGACCTTTATAGCGCTGGATCAAAATCTTTTGCTTTTTGCCTTTGACCTCGACTTCGACCACTTCTTCTTCACCACCCGCTTCGTCGGCCTGGGCGTTTTCCTGCGCGGCATCCGCCGCCTCATCGATCACCTCGGCGTCTTTGCCCACGATCGCAATCTTCTCCTCATCCGAATAGGCGTAGAAGATCTCGCGCCCACGCTTGATTTTGTAGAGCGGTGGTTGAGCGATATAGAGAAAGCCCCCGTCGATGACCGGCTTAAAGTGGCGGAAGAAGAGCGTGAGTAAGAGCGTGCGGATGTGCGCGCCATCGACATCGGCATCGGTCGCGATGATTATTTTGTGGTAGCGCAATTTTGAAAGGTCAAAAATATCACCAATGGCGGTGCCAAGCGCCAAAATGAGATGCTTGATTTCTTGGCTCGCGAGCATTTTATCGAGCCGCGCGCGCTCGACGTTGAGAATTTTGCCGCGCAGTGGGAGTATCGCCTGCGTGCGACGATCGCGCCCCTGCTTACTGCTGCCGCCGGCCGAATCTCCCTCGACGATAAACAGCTCTGATTCCGAAGCTTCGTGCGAGGAGCAGTCGGCAAGCTTCCCCGGCAAGCCGAAACCTTCGAGCGCGCCCTTGCGCAAAACAGAATCCTTGGCGGCCTTAGCCGCCTTGCGCGCTTTGAGCGCCAGGACCGATTTGGCCACGATGGCGCGCGCGTCGTCCGGGTTCTCCTCGAGAAACATGTTGAACGCTTCGCTGAAAACATTTTCGACGGCGCCGCGCGCTTCAACACTCCCGAGTTTGCCCTTGGTTTGCCCCTCGAATTGAATCTCGCGCAATTTTACCGAGACCACCGCGGTGATGCCTTCGAGAGCGTCTTCGCCAGTTAGATTCTCCTCGCTCTCTTTGAGCACGCCGCTCTTGCGGCCGTAAGCGTTAAGGGTGCGCGTGAGCGCCGCGCGGAAGCCGGTGATATGCGTGCCGCCTTCTTGGTTGGAAATATTGTTGGCAAACGGGAACACCTGCGAAGAAATATCATCGGTGTATTGCAGCGCTATCTCAACATCGACATCGTCGACTTCTTTCTCGATATAAAAAATATTTTTGTGGACGGGTTTTTGATAGCGGTTGTGGAAGGCGACGAGCGAGCGCAAGCCTCCCTCAAAGTAGAAGGTTTGTGACGGGCTATTGTGGAATTGATTGCGGATATAGAGCCCATCGCCGGCGCTCGGTACTTTGACGCCGCTCTCGCGTGCATCGATGATCGTGATGCGCAGGCCGCGCACCAAATAAGCCTGTTCGCGCAGATGCGCGACAATCCTCTCAAAGTCGAAATCGGTCGTGGTGGTGAAGATGCTCGGGTCAGGGATGAATGAGGTGACCGTGCCGTGGAGTTTTGACGCGCCGAGTTTTTTAACCGCGGCCTTCCTCTTGCCGAGCGCGTATTCCTGCACATAAGCGCCGCCATCGCGATACACCTCGACGCGCAGCCACGAAGAGAGCCCGTTGACCACCGAGGCACCCACGCCATGGAGCCCGCCGGAGACTTTATACCCATCGCCGCCGAATTTACCGCCGGCGTGGAGCGTTGTCATGATGGTCTCGAGCGCCGAGACTTTGGTCTGCTTGTGCACATCTACGGGGATGCCGCGGCCGTTGTCGGAGACCCGCACGATATTACCCGGCAGGAGCACGAGCTCGATGTCGTCGGCAAAATTACCCATTGCCTCGTCGCGGCAGTTATCGAAAAGTTCCCACACAAGATGATGCAGGCCATCAGGGCCGGTTGTACCGATGTACATGCCTGGGCGCCGCCTTACTGCCTCGAGCCCTTCGAGCACGGTGATGGATGAGGCGTCGTATGTTGTTTTTTTTACTTTTTCAGCGGCCATAGACAATAAGAGAGCCCCTATGGGCTACCCTTCTATTCTACCAAAAATGGGCACAAATTGAAAGGGTTTTAGAGTGGTTTGGGTGTGTAAAAATGCTTGCAATATAAGGCTTTTGTGCTCAAATGTCCTCAACGGATCTCAAACCCCTGCTCTTTTTTCTTCCCGTAGACGCACTCCATTGCGGCATTCACTTCCCCATCGGTGAGCGTGCGATCAAAAGATTGGAAAATGAGACGGTATGCAAGCGAGACTCTACCCTCCTTCTCAAATCTGTCGAAGCGCGAAATCTTGACGCACAACTCCCCAGCTTCTGCTTTAATCTGTTCCTCAATTTTATCTTCATCCATCCCGTAAGATCCTTCGGGCTTCCACACGGCTAGATCGCGCACAATGTACGGATATTTTGAAAACGGCTGATAGCGCTCGGTTTGCGAGAGCGGAAGATTTTCGTATTCTGCAAGTGCTTCTGGAATATTTTTTAGTTCAGCGTCGAGCTCTTTCCTATACTCATCTGCGGTTTTTCCCTTTTTTATTTTTTCAACCGCGAGATCATAGACCATCTCTTCTTTACCACCCTTCCAAATTGCGCCAATCTCAAATAATTTAACTTGTGCGAGGCCGAGCAACTCTTTATTGCGCATATTCCGTTCAAGTGCCTCAGTTAGGCCGTCGGCGAGGTTGGTGCGCAGATATGGCTTAACTCCATCTACTTTGTTCAACACGATGCGCTCGCCTTTCTCGGCAAAAACCGAGGTGAAGACTTCGGAAAATCCTTGCGCGACGAGATACTCACGAATTTTTTCTGACCAATAGAAATTTTTATTTATCTCTACCGGTTTGGAGAACGGCGGCAGTTCTATCGGCGGGATTTTGTCGTAGCCCTGGATGCGACCAACTTCTTCGACTAAATCTTCAGGAATTTCTAGATCGAGCCGCTCGAAGGGCACCTCGACCGAAAATAATTCGGCGTTCTGTTGAAACGAAAAACCGAGCCGATTAAACGAATCTTTTATTTCTTTTTCGCCAAACGTGTCGCCAAGCAAATTTTTAACTTGTGTCACAGAAACTGAGACCTCTTTTTTCTCCTGCGGCTTGGGATACACATCCGTAACTCCTATAAATTCCCCACCGGCCAGCTCTAAAATTAAATCGACAACCGCCTGCATCGCATAAGCCGCTAGCTCGGGCGAGATAACCTGTTCAAAACGAGCGCTCGCGTCGGTGCGCAACTTCAATTCCTGCGCGGCCCGGCGCACCGTGGGGCCATCGAAATTTGCCGACTCGATGATGATCTCATGCGTCTCCTCGCTTATGCCCGCCGGCATACCGCCTTTGACGCCCGCGATACCTATCGCTTCGCCCTTATTTTCATCCACAATAACAAGCATCGACTCGTTGAGTAGATATTCTTTTTCGTCGAGCGCGAACAATTTCTCGCCGGCCTTCGCGGCCCGCACGCCGACAGCATAGCGGCCCTCTTTTTGCACAAGTTTGCCTGCATCGAAGGCGTGCAGTGGCTGGCCAAGGTCGAACATCACATAATTGGTCGCATCCACTACATTGTTTATCGAGCGCTGGCCCACAGCCTCGAGTCGCTCTTTAAGCCAAGCAGGCGAAAGGGCGACTTTCACTCCTTTTATATGCCCCGCGATATAGCGCGAGCACAAAGGAGAATTGATTGAGACACTTACTTCAGCCGAAACTCTCCCGCTCGAGCGCTCCAGGCCGCTAGGCCAAGTCTTACTCTCGCTCTGAGAGTTTCGGCTTTCGTCTATGTCGGTGAGTGGATCGGATTTAAGCGGCAATTGCAAAATCGCCGACAATTCTTTCGCGACCCCGCGATGCGACAAGCAATCATGCCCGCGATTGGGCGTGACTTTTACATCGAGTATTGAGTCAGATCCAATTTTTTCTATCCCATCTATCTCAAACGCATGAAAAGTCAGTGCATCCGAAAGCGCCTCTGCATTCGGCAGTTCTTTCTCAAAATACGTTTGCAGCCATTCTCGAGAAATTTTCATTTTAAAATTGATTGATGAAGCGCAGGTCGGCCGAGTGCATGAGGCGGATGTCATCGATAGCCCAGCGAAGTATTGCGAGCCTATCGAGCCCCATGCCAAAAGCGAAGCCTCGATATTTTTCTGCATCGACACCTGCGTTCTTGAGCACGCTCGGGTGCACCATACCCGCGCCCATGATTTCTATCCACTTGTCTTTCAACTTCTCTGGCACCCCATCACCTACGAGCCGCATATCAACCTCAACCGACGGCTCGGTGAAAGGGAAGAAGCTCGGGCGGAAACGAATTTCTACTTCTGCGCCCTTGAATAATTCTTTAAAGAACCGAGCGAGCGTCCCCTTGAGGTGCGCCATGGTGACATCCTCACCCACGACGAGCCCTTCGAGTTGGAAGAACTCGGCCTCATGTGTCATGTCCGTTGCTTCGTTGCGGAATACTTTGCCTGGCACGATGATTCGATATGGTGGCTGGATGCCTTTCTTCATCTGCTCCTCCATGTAGCGTATTTGCGTATTTGAAGTGTGTGTACGCAGAACGTAGCCTGAATTATTTTCATCCTCTTCTTCTTTTTTAACAAAAAAGGTGTCCTGCATATCGCGTGCCGGATGATCTTTGGGGACATTGAGCGCGTCAAAGTTATGCCATTCATCCTCGAGAAGCCGGGCCTCAGCAAAAGCAAAACCCATGCCATAAAAAATCTGGTTTGCCTCACGGATGAGGCTTGAGATTGGGTGTACATGGCCTCGTGTCGTCTCTTCCATAGCTTTGAGCATAGTATGGCCTAAAGTAGCCCAAAATGCTATAGTATATAGGCAATGATGGCAGAATGGCTCGCCTATCCGTTCATCTTTCTCGGAATCTTCTTCGAGGCGTTTATGTTGGTAACTTTTATCTCGCGGCCGGCACGCACCGCGCGTGACCGTAAGGCGGCCACCAGAACGCCGAGCGTCGCACTCATCATCCCCTGCTACAACGAAGAAGACACCGTGGTGCGCTCGACCGAGTCGGTGCTTAAGGTCGACTATCCCAAAGACAAACTCCAGATTGTCCTTGTGGACGACGGCTCCAAAGACCGCACGCGCGCAATCATGGAGCAATACCGCGGCCATCCGCAGATTAAGCTCATCTTCCAAGAGAACGGCGGCAAGCACACAGCGCTCAATGCCGGCATAGCTGCAACCGACACCGAGATTGTTGGTTGTATTGACGCCGACACCACGCTTGAGCCGGATGCTCTGCGCCGCACACTCGTTTGTTTTGAGAGGCCGAAGGTAGCCGCCGCAATGTCCTCTATTTTTATAGCGTCACCGCACGGCATCCTCGAGCGTATGCAAAGCGCCGAATACACCATGGGTATCTTCTACCGCCATGCGCTCTGCTCTATTAACGCAATGTATGTGACGCCGGGGCCTTTCTCTCTCTACCGCCGCTCGGTGCTAGAGAAAATCGGCGGCTTCACCTTCGGCCAGCAAACCGAGGACATGGAGATGGCGCTCCGCCTCCAGCGCGCAGGCTACGAGATCGACAACATGCCGCGCGCGCGCGTGAGCACCCACGCGATGGACACCCTCCCCAAACTCGTGCGTCAGCGCATGCGCTGGACAAGCGGCTTTATGCGCAATGTGCTCTTCGATTATCCCGACCTTTTTAGCTCCAAATACGGCTCCTTGGGCCTCCTTATCCTCCCCTTTGGCCTGGTTGCGCCGATTGCCGTCATCGCGCTCTTCGCACTCTTTTCTTACCGCATCGTGCACGCTCTGGTGTTGGCGTATCTACTCCGCCAAGGCGTGCCTTTCACTTGGCATCTCTTTTCTCTCCACGCGGCCGGATGGTTTTACCTGCCTATCTCCATACTCTCACTACTCACCGTTATCACTTGCGTGTTGGGCGTCACTTTAGTGGTGGTCGGCAAGCGCCTCTCAAATGCGCCAACGAATCTGGTCTCCGACACCATCAGCTATCTGCTTCTCTACGGCCTCGTGTCGCCGATATGGTATTTCCGCGCGACGGCCGACGTTATTATCGGCAAGCGGCGCGGCTGGCGCTAAATCCGCAGTGGAGGTAAAGTTCTCTTTATGTCACTCGTCACCCGTAACGTTCTCATAGCTTTTATTATTACCATCGCTATTGGCGGTTCGGTCGTATACGCAGTGAACTATCTCAACGGCCTCCGGATAAAGGATTTGGGTGCTATCCAAGAAAAACTCTCCGTGGACACCCTCTCGCTTGAGACGCAGATCTCGCTTCTCGAGTCTGCGCCATGCTCAATCGTTGGCACGGGGACCGACCTCACCTCCGAGCTCGACGATCTTGGCCAGCGCCTCTCGTATACCGAAAACCAGCTTGGCTCGAACGACCCGCAAGTCATCCTCCTCAAACAACAGTACAGCCTCCTTGAGGTCCGCGATTATCTGGTCACCAATAAACTCGCAAAGACTTGCAACACGAAGCAGGTCACGGTGCTCTACTTCTACTCTAACGGCAGTGATTGCACCAACTGCGATCGCGCAGGCTACGCGCTTTCCTATCTGCACGACACGTATCCAAATATCCGCGTGTATTCATTTGATTACGACCTCGACCTGGGCGCAGAGAAGACCCTTCTCTCGATCGAGAAAATTACCGGCCCACTGCCCGCGTTTGTCATAGCAGGCAAAACGAGCTATGGCTTTACCGACTTGGCGACACTCGAAAAGCAGTTCCCCAAAGGAGCGCTCATCGCCACCACGACCGCAACCTCGAGCACCACGAAAAAATAATTGGAGCCACCGCGAGGAATCGAACCCCGGACCAACGCTTTACAAAAGCGCCGCTCTACCAACTGAGCTACGGTGGCGAAAGCCTAAACTAATTATCTAATCTTTTTGTCTTTGAGCAACTTCTTCTTGTGCTCGGCGACCTCGCGCAAGAAGGCTGATGCTTGACCCGGCGCAACGATAGGGCGGCTTGTGGTGCGACGGATAAAACCGAGTGTCCGCTCGAGCAAACGTTCGGCCGCTAAAATCCCTTTCGCGATCCACACGTGCAAGAACCCTAATACCACTTTCCAGAGTCGTAGCGTCCAGTAGCGCGCGAGCGTCGGTAAAACGCGCCTCGTCCAAAAAATAACCCGACGCGAAGTTCGCGCGACTGCAGGGCGGCTCCCCGCGAAAATGATGTGACCAGTCTCGAGCTCCCACTCCTTGGCGCCGATGAGCACGCCGAGGCCCACAATCGACGTTGTGAGCATTATGAGAAGAAGGAGCACCATAGTGAAGGGTTTAGGAGACGACCGAGACGCATTGTATCTCGCCTATCTCGACGCGCTCGCCGAACTTTTGCACGGCGGCCGCGACAAGGTCGCCAATGGTTCTACTCGAATCTTTGATGAACGGCTGTGCCAAGAGTGCCGAGATATCTTCCGGCTGCATCGCGGCTACCTGCATGGCGATGTCGTGCGCAAGGGTGCGGAATTCTTCATTGCCCGAGACGAAATCCGTCTCACACGAGAGCAGTGCGAGCGCACCGACCTGGCCTTTGCCGTGCACGTAGCTCGCCACGACTCCCGCAGCCAAACTGCGCCCTGCTTTTTTATTGGCGGCGATGCCAGCGCGTTCTTTGAGGATAGTGAGGGCTTTGGTGCGATCTCCCTGTGCCTCTTCAAGTGCTTTTTTGCACTCCATAACCGAGATACCGGTCTCATCGCGAAGCGCCTTCACTACTTCGGTGGATACTGCCATATGAGTTAGTTTGAGGGTGCGGCTACCGCATCAGCAGCACGAGGCTCTGCTTTCGCTTGAGCGAGACCACGCTCGAAAGCTTTGGCGACTTCTCCCAAAACAAAGGTAATGGTCTGGGCCGAGGCATCGTTGCCCGGGATAGGATAGGTTATGGGCGCACGGTCGCAGTCGGAGTTTAAGAGCGCCACAACGGGGAGTTTGAGGCCACGCGCTTCTTCGACTGCGCCTTTTTCATGACGCGGATCAATGACCAAAAGCGCATCCGGCAATTTGTGCATGTCGGCCAAACCGCCAAACATGGCTTCGAGATCGGCCGCCTCGCGGTCGATAAGCAGACGCTCGTGTTTAGTGAATTTTGCCAGCTCGCCCTTCTCTTTGGTCTCGACAATCTCGGCGAGGCGATCGAGGCGCTTTTTAATTTCAGAAAAATTGGTCATGGTGCCGCCGATCCAACGGCCTGCTACATACGGCTGCCCGAGCCGCTCCGCGGTGCGCTTGACCGAGCCGCGTGCCTCGGCCTTCCCTCCCACAAACAAAAGCACCTTGCGCTCGGCCGCAAGCTTTTCGACGAACGCCAGGGCGCTCGTAAGGCAGGTGGCTGTCTGCTCGAGGTCAAAAAGCTCCGTGCCGCCTTTGGCCCCAAAAATATAGGGCGCAGTCGAGGGGTGCCGGCGCGAGGGTGCGTAGCCGAAGTGTGCCCCAACAGAAAAAAGGCTTTGTATAAGCGTTTCGTTATTCTCCATAGACGCCAACAAATGTAGCATGGGCACCGCCTAAATACAACCCTAGACAAAGAAGGCAGTATACTGGTTCTTACGATGAAGAATAAGGGCTTTACCCTCATTGAGCTTTTGGTTGTCATCTCGATCATTGGCCTACTTGCCTCTTGACCCGGACCCCATATATTTGACACCAGGTCGAGATTAACCACACAGTAACCATATGAGTAGTAACAAAGGACACCGCGTCGCCGCAGAGGTAAAAGTGGACATCATTCGCAGGATCAAAGAGGATGGTATCCCCGTG
>CAIUOD010000019.1 GCA_903900775.1 Candidatus Adlerbacteria bacterium
GCCAAAGAGTATTGGCCAGCAAGTACTTGGGCTGGCGATCACCGCGCCGTACCAGTGCGTGGTTTCCTACTACCCCTATGTTGCGCTAACCGGCCAGCCGATGTTTACTCTTGGGACAAGCGCGATTTAGTTTTTAGAAAGCAAGAGCCATTTTCCCACGGGGACATCTTCAGCGCGGGCGTTGCGCGCGATGCCTGCGCGCTCGAGTTTATCCCCCACCTCGGGGCCGAGCGTCTCCTCGAGATTGCGGCGTAGCAATTTTCTTTTTTGAGCGAAGCCAGCACGAACCAGTTTGAAAAAATTTTCTTCGTGCGCACGGTTTGCAAAATTTTTGCGCGAGATGTTGGTAATAGCAAGAATAGCCGAATCGACTTGGGGTGCTGGCGAGAAGGCCCCGCGCGGCACGCTAAGCACGAGCTTCGGCATGCCATAGGCTTTGATCGAGAGCGACAGGATACTTTCTTTTTTAGAGCGTGCAATGCGCTCGGCGACTTCTTTTTGTATCAAAAAAACTAACGTCGAGGGTTGATGTTCAGCCGAGAGAAATTTTTTGAGGAGCGCGCCGGTGATGTAGTACGGAATATTCCCGACGACTTTATAATCACCTTCGCAAAACCCGCTTCCAAAATTTCCTCGGGCCGGCCTAATCGGCCTTCCAGAAATTTTTCCAGCAGGTTTTGCTTCGGTCTCCCACTCCAGAGCGTCGCCTTCGATAATTTCTAGCTGGCCCGCGCGGATTTCTTTTTCAAACACGATGCCGAGCATCGGGATAAGTCGATGATCTTTTTCTATTGCTACCACTTTTGCCCCGCGTGCCAAAAGCTCACGAGTGAGTGTCCCCTCCCCGGGGCCGATCTCGAGAACCTTCTCGCCCGCTTTGATATCGGCCGTGTCGGCCACAGCGCGCAGATAGCGTGCGTTGGTTAAAAAGTGCTGGCCGAGCGATTTCTTTTTATACATAGTTAATCCAAATAAATGGTGCGGCCTAGGCGCTCCGGCGCCTCCCACTCCAACACATGGTCGGGTATATCGCGTAAGAATTGCGAGGGCTCGGTGGCGTTTTTAGAGCCGAATATGGTGCGATAGGAAGCATAGCTTAGATACACTTTACGCTCTGCGCGCGTGAGCGCCACATACATCAGCCGCCGTTCTTCTTCCCTGTCAGACGCATTATCGTCCTGCCTTGCGTACGGGAAGAGCCCTTCTTCGAGGCCCACAATAAAAACGATCGGGAATTCGAGCCCTTTGGCGGCGTGCACGGTCATGAGTCGGACCGCATTGCGTTCCTCTTTTAAATTATCCTGCTCGCTCATGAGTGCAATGTTCTCCAAAAATGATTCGAGGCCTTGGGGCGCGGGCTCTCCGTCGTAGCGCGAGGCGAGCGCCGCGAGCTCGCGCAGGTTCTCGAGCCGCTCTGCGCCCTCGACCTTATCTTCTTTAAGGCGTTGCTCGAGCCCGCTTTCTTGTATGACGAATTGCACCAAGAGCGAGGGTGTGAGTGTCGTGCTTTGAGCATGTATAGCGGCAAAGAGCGTGCGCAGAGCAATAACGCGCTCGCGCATTTTGCCGGTCAATTCGTTTTCTCGCCCAGCAAGAATTTTTAATTTGGTTATCTTCCCCACACCCGGCAGGGTGTCGATGGCGCGGCCGATGTCGGCCGCGGTGTCATAGAGCGCCGCGCGGATAAACGAGAGCGCGTCCTTCACTTCCCGGCGGTCAAAAAAGCGTGTGCCTAAAACTTGATACGGCACATCGCCCGACAGGAGCGCTTCTTCAATGGCGCGGGATTGAAAGTTGGCGCGATAGAGCACGGCGATGTCGCGCGGTCGAGACCCATCTTTAAGTAGTTCTTTAATTTTGCGGGCAACGAAGCCGGCCTCGTCGGTTTCGTCAAAGGCTTGATAGAGCGAGATCTGCTCGCCCTCGCCATTTTTAGTAAAAAGATTTTTCTCCGGGCGGTTGGAGTTTTTAGCGATGACCTCGTTGGCGGCCGCGAGGATCTTCTGGGTCGAGCGATAATTTTCTTCAAGCAACACCACTTTCGCTTTCGGATACTTTCGCTCGAAATGCAAAATATTTTCTATCACCGCACCGCGCCAGCCGTAGATAGTTTGGTCGATATCGCCGACGACGCAAATGTTTTGCTCGGGGCTGAGGATAAGCTCGGCGAGCCGCGCTTGTACATGGTTGGTGTCTTGATATTCGTCTATGTGCATATACTTCCAGCGCGCTTGGTAGCGCGCTCTCGCTTCGGCGCCGGCCACTTTGTCGCCGAGCTGTGCTGCCAAGAAACGCATCGGCTTTACCAAGAGATCGTCGAAGTCCACTGCACCTTCTTTGGTAAGCGCACGCTCATAGTTCATCCACGCCAAGAGCATTTGCCGCTCGCGCGAATTGCTCGCGGCGTCGGCGTCGTCAGCCAAATCACTTATACTCCTCCCTTCCCCCTTGTGTTTGGAGAGCATCGAAAGCGCCAGGCCTGCCTCGATATCCTCGGCACCAACATCTTTGAGCGACTGCTTCATTTGCCGGAGCGAATCATTCCTATCGTAAATGGCGGGCGTGCGCTTGAAGCCCATCGCATGAGCATTCTCTTTAATTATCTGGAGCCCGAGCGAATGGAAAGTTGAAATGAAAGGCACTCCCGCCGCGAACGTGCGCCGCTCACCTGCAGGACTTCGAGGGGACGGTTCGCTTAGCACGTTCGCGGCTCTTAAGATTTTCAACGCGCGCTCGCGCATCTCGCCAGCCGCCTTGTTGGTAAACGTGATGGCGAGGATCTGTTCAGGCTCGACCCCTTGGCTCACAATGTGCGCGATGCGCTGCGTGATGACCCGGGTCTTGCCAGCCCCCGCGCCAGCCAATACCAAAAGCGGCCCCTCGGTCTGGAGCACCGCCTCCCTCTGCGCGTCATTGAGTCCATCTTTAGGTTGCACGCTCTCAGGTATAACAGATATTGGATATCCACACCCACCTTTTGGCAATATTGACTCTCCCTCGCATGAGAATATAGTGAAGAAGCACTGCTTCGGGACGATAGAAAATGGCTCTGTTGAGCCGTTTTTCATCAAATTGACCGCAATTCCTGCAAAATAGGCTTATCTCTCCTCACTCCATAGACCCTTCCCGAGGAAACTCCTCCGGCAAGGCTAAAAAGTCCTTATATATAGCGCTGGTACTCGGCGGCGCGTTTCTCCTTTTGGCTACCCCACTGCTTGCTGAAGCAAGTTTTTTCTCTGATCTACTCGGGTTTACCGCCTCGGTCGCGAGTGCCTCGGGGCTCTCGTACAACTCCCAGACGCTCCCCTTGCTCGTGCCCGCCACCAACATCGACCCAAGCCAGGCCTCGGGTAGCGACATCGCGATGGCCGACGGGAGTGCTTTGGTGCCACAAGAGGGGCCGGCCGGTACCGCCGCCGACATCATCAATCGTCCCGCAACTTCGCAGATTAGCGTCTACACCGTGCATTCGGGCGACACCCTTTCGGGTATCGCAAGTATGTTTAATGTTTCGGTTAACACCATCGTGTGGGCCAACGACCTCAAAGGCGGCGCCATACAGCCGGGCGAACAGCTCACCATTTTGCCGGTGGCTGGGATTCAGCACACGGTGCTTAAGGGCGAGACCATCGCCTCGCTCGCTAAGAATTATCACTCCGACGCGCAAGATATCGCGAGCTATAACAGTTTGGCCGATAATGCCGCGCTCGCGGTCGGACAAACCATCATTATCCCCAACGGCGAACCGCCGGCAAGCACGCCGTCTTCAAGCGGTACTTCAAAACCTTCAAGCGGCTCCTCAATAGCAAAAAGTTCCAAACCCACCACCTCCTCGCGAGCGGCCTCCGCGAGCGAGCCTTTCCTCGGCGGTAGCGGCGCGGCACTCCC
>CAIUOD010000020.1 GCA_903900775.1 Candidatus Adlerbacteria bacterium
CCACGTGTATTCGACAAATTATTTAAAATATGGCACTATAGATAACAGCACAGGAGGAACTTGCGATGACTAGAGAAGAGGCCGTGAACGGACTCGCGCAAGATATGCACTGTATCTTGCGCCGCCACCTCGATGCGAAGAGGGCAGGATATGGCTTTCATCCCCTCTTCGCCCGTTTTTACTGGAAGGCTCTTTTGAACTGGCCGATTTTGCTCCCCGGTGACGACTCGACTTTTCGCTTGGTCCAGAGTGAAGTGGGCCGCCGCCTCAATAGTTGGAGGAAATACTCCCCCAAAAAAGCTACCTCTGAGCCCAGCCCAGATATTGACAGTCAGATCGCAGAACATGAGGGCTGGAGCGCTCCACTACCATTACCCGCCGTGTCATTTCATTGACTGCAAGAAGTCAATCGTCTTGGTAAGGCGGGCTTCTTGTTTTTTATAAATGAAACGAAATAGGGTTTTACTGCGTAGTAGTTAGTAGAAGCAACAGAAAGGAAGTTCGGTGAGCGCATCGAAAGGAGAAAACATACAACCCTATGATCCTGAATCACCGGGTAGTGTGTGGTCCTCTTGGAAGCAGAGATATCTTCCGCCTCTTCAACCGGTTGAGGGAAGGAGGAGAAAAGGATCTCTCTGGTACACCATCGTGATAGCCGCGGGATTGGTGGTCGTCTTCTTCCTGGTCGCGTGCGGCAACAAATAGGCATAGAGACAAGGGCGTCCCGTATTCGATCCATCCGGACGAGTGGGGCGCCCTTTCTGCTTTTCTCAAACTAACTAGGCTATGGGGTTCCGCCCCTGAATAATGCGGATCAAAAACAAGACCACGGCGACCACGAGCAAGATATGGATAAAACCGCCGAACGTATACGACGACACGAGCCCTAAAAGCCACAGCACAATGAGGATAGCGGCGATGGTTGTTAACATATATCCCAACGATGCCATGAGGCAGGTGTAGATGGAGTGAAGAAGATTTGAGAGTGTGTTTGGGTATATACTTGGGGCATGCTATACACCATCATCGTCATTATTGTCGTGCTGGTCTTGCTCTCTATCCGCATTGTTAAAGAGTATGATCGTGGCGTCGTCTTCCGCCTCGGGCGGGCCGTGGGTGTGCGTGGCCCCGGCCTCATCATTCTGATCCCGCTCATCGAGATGATGACCAAAGTGACCCTACGAACGATAACGATGGCAATCCCCTCGCAGAAAATAATCACCAAAGATAACGTCTCGATTGATATCGCGGCGGTCGCCTACTACCACATCGTCGACCCCATGAAGTCGGTGGTCGCAGTCGAGAAGGTGCACGACGCGGTTAATCAAATAAGCCAGACCACGGTGCGCAATGTGGTCGGCCAATTTATGCTCGACCAGTTGCTCTCGCAGACGGTCGACATCAACACGCAGATAAAAAATGTCATCGACACGCACACCGAGCCGTGGGGCACGCAGGTAACCGCCGTCGAGATAAAAGACATCACCCTGCCGGACAACATGCAGCGCGCGATGGCGAAGGAAGCCGAAGCCGAGCGCGAGCGCCGCGCCAAAATCGTCGCCGCCCTGGGCGAGATGCAGGCCGCGCAGAAGCTCGCCGACGCGGCAGACATCATCAGCAAACACCCGGTCGCGCTCCAGTTGCGCACACTCCAGACTTTGGCCGAAGTGAGCGTCGAGAAGAATTCGACTATCATCTTCCCCGCCCAATTCATGACCACCGTTAAAGAAGCGCTCAAATTTATCCAGTCGGACAAATAGCACGCTGGTGATTCTCATCCTCCATAACATCCGGAGCGTCTATAACGTCGGCTCGATATTCCGCACCGCCGATGCCGCGGGTGTGACACGCATTATCCTCTCGGGCTATACGCCGGGGCCGCTCGACCGTTTTAATCAACCTCGAAAAGATTTCACCAAAGTGTCGCTCGGCGCAGAAAAAACGGTCCCGTGGGAACGCGTGAAGACGCTCACCGCAACGCTCGCAAAATTAAAAAAAGAAAACTGCTGTATCGTAGCAATAGAACAGGATGTGCATTCGATCCCGATCTTCGACTTCAACCCACCTGAAGGCAAAACACTCTTGGTACTGGTAGGTAATGAGGTGCACGGCGTATCAAAACCGCTTCTCAAAAAAGCGGACGTCATTTTAGAGATACCGATGCGCGGCAAAAAAGAAAGTTTGAATGTCTCGGTTGCCGCTGGCATCGCGCTCTTTGCGCTTGCCCACAGAAAGTTTTAACCGGTCGCCCCTGCGGGGCGACCTCGACCTCGCGCGCATTTCACCTTTTTTTCACCGTGCTTCATTGAAAATAGAGGCTTCAGTTTGTATACATATAAAAAATAAAAAAATTATAAGTGTATGAAGAATAAAAATATTCTCGCCGGAGCATTGGTGGTAACTGTTCTTGTCGCGTCTACCCCACTCTCAGCACTAGCTATCACCGTGCCGTCAGGCTTCCAGGTCAACACCGTGGTGGCCGGTCTCACGCTCCCCACGAGCTTTACCTTCGCGCCGGACGGGCGCATTTTTATCGCGCAAAAATCGGGAGCGGTTCGAGAAGTTAAAAACGGGGTACTACAACCAACACCCGTGGTACAGCTCACCGACCTCAACGACTATGCCGATCGCGGCCTCGAGGGTATCGCGCTTGATCCCAATTTTTCTCAAAACGGCTATATGTATCTGGCCTATACCTATGAAAACACGCCGGGGCAAAATTACTCGGGCCCCAAGACCGGACGCATTGTGCGACTCACGGTCGTGGGCGACACGGCTAATCTTTCAAGTAAAGTAGTTATTTTGGGCACGGTCGGTGGCACCATTGCACAACCGTCGTGTTTAAATTTTGCCACCACCTCCGACTGCATCCCATCGGACGCCAACACGCACTCGATGGGCGCGTTGCACTTCGGGCCGGACGGCAAGCTCTATGCATCCTTGGGCGACGGCTCGGGGTATCTCACCGCCGACCCCGAGGCCTACGCCGCGCAGGATGTCCACTGGCTTGGCGGTAAAATGATCCGCATCAATACCGACGGCACCGGCCCCGCGGACAATCCGTTTTATGATGGCAATGCCCATGACAATCAATCAAAAGTTTGGGCACTCGGCGACCGCAATATGTATCGATTTAATTGGAACCCGAGCGACAATAAAATGTTCATCGGCGCGGTCGGTTGGGCTACGTGGGAGTCGATCTATATCGGGGCAAAAGGAGCCAACTACGGCTGGCCGTGTTTAGAAGGATCCGCGGCAACTACCTATAATTGCACACCGTCGTCCGCACCGACGTATCCGATCTATACCTTTGACCATCATACCGGCACGGCGTCGGTCATCGGTGGCGTCTTCCCGACGGCCTACCCGGCCGCCTACAGCGGCAACTACTTCTTTGGCGACTATTCCAACGACCTCATTAAACGTATGGTACTTAATCCGAATGATACGGTGAATTCGGTGACCGATTTCGTCACCGGCGCCGGTGGGCCGACAGACTTTGAGGTGGGGCCGGACGGTAACGTGTGGTACGTGGCACTAAATGTGGGGGAGTTGCGCAAACTGGTCTACTCTACCGCCCCCCAACCGCCGACCGCGGTAGTTGCGGCAGCACCCTTGCAAGGCTCGGCACCGCTAACCGTCAACTTCTCCGGGACAAGCTCGACCGATCCCAACGGGAGTTCACTCACCTACAGCTGGAACTTTGGCGACGGCACTACCGGCGGGGGCGCCACCACAAGCCACACCTACAATCAAAACGGCTCTTACACGGCCACTTTGACCGTGACCGACTCGACCAACCTCACGAGCGCCGCGACCGCGCTCATCTCGGTGGGCTCGGTCCAGGCGGGCGTGCCCGCGCCACATCAAATCTCGACCACGATAGCGCCCACACCTGTGGTCATCGGTCATCAAGAGACCATAACAACGACTATTGGTAACTCGGGCGATGCGGCACCCTTCATCGTCGATATGGAAGTTTACGATTCGACCGCGCATCAAGTCGCACAGCAGATTTTCGAAAATCAAATTATCCCGACCGGCAGCACCAATACCTATAACCTTTCGTGGCTACCGCCGACCATCGGCAACTACACCGTGAAAGTCGGTCTCTTCAAACCGGGCTGGGCGGGCATGTATGAGTGGGCCGACCAAGCACTCGCTATCACCGTACTCAATCGCGCACCGGCCACCTCGACCGCGCCCATCTTCTCGCAATCAACCACCGTGACGCCTAATCCATCTGTGGGCTCAAACGACACCATCGCAACCACGATACAAAACACCGGTGGCTCTGCCAACGCACTTGTCGACATGGAGGTTTATCAAAACGGTACTAAAGTCGGGCAAAAAGTCTTCGACAACCAAACCCTCAACACGGGGGCGCCACAGACCTATACCTACAGCTACCCTGTGCCTGCCGCCGGGACATATAAATTATCCGTTGGCGTCTTCCAGCCCGGATGGGCGGGGCTCTACAATTGGTTTGACCAAATAGCCGCCTTCACGGCAAGTAGTGGTGGCACGAGCTCGGCTTTTATCTATCAAGATGCACTCTCGCCCGGCTGGCAAAATTGGTCGTGGGGTAGCACCGAAAACTTCTCCGACACCGCGCAGATATTCCAAGGGGCTACATCGATGCGTGTGGCCTACACCTCGGCGTGGGGCGGCCTCTTCCTCCACAACGACACGCCGCTTGCTACCGCAGGCAAAACTTCGCTTAGCTTCGCCATCGCGGGCGTGGGCGCAGGTGGTCAGAATCTACAGATATTCCTCTACGACTCCGCGGGCAATAAGCTCACGATTAAAAATCTTTCCCCCTACATTAGCGGCGGCATCGCCCCCAGCGCATGGAAGGTCGCCACCATACCGCTTGCCGACCTCGGCGCGCAAAACGCCAATATCGGCGGCCTCGTCATCCAAGACGTGAGCGGCGCCACCGGAGCCACGGTCAACATCGACTCTTTGCAAGTGCAATGAAGACAATTTGAGATGAGATTATAGAGTGCCTTTATACCCGTGGTATGATGGCGGCGATGAAAACAGTGATGATTACCGGCGCGAGGACTGGGCTGGGGCTCGCGTTGGCGCGAGAATTTCTTAAAAAAGATTGGGGTGTGATTGCCGCCGGGCGGCGCATGGATGAACTTGTAGAGGATGTCCGCAATAATTCAAATACAACTATTCTTGAGCTTGAATTGACCGACGAAGCGGCACTTCGAGCATGTGCCGAAAAGCTCGCCGGTGTGCCGATCGATGTTTTGATAAATAACGCAGGCAGGTATGACTCGAGTTCAGTCGATAGCGACGAAGTCGTCACTTCTCTCAATGACATAACGCGTGTGTTTACCGTCAACGCAATCGCGCCGCGGCTTTTGGCCGACCTTCTGCTCCCCAACCTCGCGCTCGGCACGGAACATTTGGTTGTCGGCATCTCCTCGGGTATGGGCACTTTTGCCCGACTTCAGGGCCGTGGGTTTGATTCGTATAGTCGCGGTACGGATAATTACGAAGCAACTCACTGGGTTTACAGTGCAAGTAAAACTGCGCTCAATTATGCGCTCCTTGCTTTTGGTATTTCACATCCAGAAATAAAGGTGTCCCTCATCAATCCTGGCTGGATGCGTACTAATATTGGTGGTAAAGATGCGCCGCTATCGACCGAGGAAAGCGCCCAGCAAATTGTTGAGCTCATTCTCGCGCACGAAACGCGCCTGCCCCAGAGCGCGCTTGTTGACCATTCGGGCAAAATAATGGAATTATAGGGACTTTGTAATCCCCAATTAGCCACTTGCCTTTTTATACCTCGCCACAGTACAACTGTAGGTGGGAGGCCACTGCACAAGGAGGAGAAAATGTCGGCGAATATGAGGCCCGCCCGCGACTACACGTTCCGACCGTCGTATATCCGACGGAACACCAGGCGCAAGTTGCGAAGCCTCGGCCCAAGAAGGGGCTCGATGTGGATTCCCGGCAAGACAATCGTGACGCACGATGAGCTGCTGAGCGTCAAAGCGGCATGGAATATGCGCAAGGCTCAGCAGGTTATCTACACCTCGGTGTTCTTTATCCTTGTCGGAGGAGGTGCTGCTCTTCATCTCTGCTACAACTGCGGTGTCTTCAAATGACACCCAACAGCAAGTAAGCCGCGGATCGGCAACGACCCGCGGCTTCAACAATTTTTAACTAGAGCGCGCGTAGAAATTGGTGCCACCATGAGGCGAAAAAATTTGTGATGACGCCGATGAGCCCACCCGACGATGCCGAAGCGGCGACTGCGGCGGGCTGTGCCGTGGCCACATTTACTTGTTCACCCTTTTTTACAGTTTGTGTAGAGGTAGCAGGGTGGCGCTGGACAGGGCGCGGGGAAATTCTCGTGCTCGTGGCAAAACTATCCACAACAATGGTGTCTGCATCGCTTTGGAGAGACAGTGTTGGTACTGTGGTGGAAATAATTGACGAGCTGGCGATGGCAACGGTGGTGCTAGCGACGAGAGGGCTTGAAGTCACCGTCGAAGTCGCAACTTCTTGCGAAGAAACTCCTGTGGACACGCTCGCCGAAGGTTTAGAGAAAGTGTGGAGCAGGCTGTACCAACTTTTTCCCAAGGCGGCAGGGATTGCATACGCGGTCTCCCATAGCCGCATTTGCGGGCTCGCGATATCAGCGACACCGCCGTCTACTTCCTGCTCGCGGGCCAGACAGGTTGCGGGGGTGTTTACGCCAAGCACACTCATCGCTTGGAGCGCCCAGCTGGTCGAGGAGCTGTTGCCGAAACAATATCCCACATCTTCGTGAGCCACGAGATATGCCTTCGCCCGCGCAAGTGCCCCCGCCACTCCCGCGTCGTCGGGGGCGAGCGAGAGCGCTTGCACCGCCGCGCTCGTCAAATCGACACTGCCCCACGAGCCATCCGAAGTCTGCCCCGAAATAATAAACGCGATTTCTTTTTGGATGAGCGGATCACTCTGCGTATATCCAGCGGCCATAAGCGGGAAGATAGAAAAAATATCATCATTGACGAGCGTTGGGTCGCCTATTTGCACTCCATCAAACGCCTGCACGATATGATCGATAGTGCCGCTGGTGTTTGGGTCGATACCCAGAGCCTCGAGCGCCATGGCATGGCGCTCGTAATCGGTGGCGCTCGAGAGCGCTACATTAGAAGAAAAATAATTCAGGAGTGGCGCGCGATAGCTCGTGGGGGCATTAGCGCTCGTGAGCGCAATCACTACCCAATCGCTCACCATCGCGCTCCCAAATGAACCATCACTTTGCTGGCCTGCGAGCAGGAAATTAGTAGCTGTGCTGGTGTTGAAAATCGAGGTGGTTGGTGCAACTCCACCACCTCCTCCGCCACCGCCGCCTGAACTGCTGGTGTCTGCAGGCGGCTCGGGCGCTACGGGCGCGACCACACTAAACGGTGTGGCGGGCGTATAGTAATCCACCTCAAGCCCGGCACTGTAATCGCCAGGGCTCGCGAGTGTGAACGTTGCCTGCCCCGAAGCATCGCTGGTTGAGGTGGCCACCACCAAGGGCGACCACGGGTCGGCAGGATTGGGCTGGGTTATCCCCACCACGAGACCCGCGGCGGGGCTATACGTATTGGTCGCTGGGTCGTACGACTCGGCTGTCGTCGTGAACGGCACGCCGGCCGTTGCCTCCGGGTCGACGACCACCTTACGCGGATAGCCAAAGTAAATAAAAACAGAATCTCCGTCGTGGAGGGTGTAATTATCCATACCGACCGCGGGTGCAACCCCGCCTACCATGTATTGCCACTGCCCGCACAGGGGCGTCGGAGAAGCGGCCGGGACAAGAAGGCAGTTGAGTAAAAATTCGCTGTACGACGGATAATATTGCAAATCGGTAATCGAAAATTCACTCGACTTCTTGGCGAGCGTCTCGAGCGCGGCGAGCACACTCTGCGCCGAGGCCGCAATAGGCGTGCCACCAGTCGGCGTGATCTCGGTCGTGCTTGCTTCAAGTGGGATAGCCACTTCGCTTGAGGTAGCTACCAGGTCGCCATCGCGTATCGTGAGGCGCACCGTACCCGTAACACTATCCGCGCATGCAAAAGAAAAAGGGAGCGTGAGTAAAAGAAAAGTAAACAAAAGCACGCGCACCGAGTATAGATTGATCATACGCCTTGGACGAGAAACTATACACGACTCCTGCCTACTTCTCCAAATTTTTCTTGACGATCGAGTGGATTTCGCCGGTCATGTCGTTGTTGATTTTGATCAATTTGTGGATTTCGTCCTGGATTCCCAACAAAGCTTCGGCATCTTTGTAGGTCTGGAGCGCCTGTTTGTCGGAGGCCTGCGCGGCGACCTTCTGCCCCACCATGATGACCGAGAGTAAGACCAATTGTAAGAAGGTTTGTGCGGTCCACGATACAATCGTGGCGGTCCCTCCCGCTATGGCCGCCGGCAAGCTGATGAGCGCAATAAGGGCGAACAGGTAGGCGCACCACATCGTACTGACAGCATTCGTCACCAACATCGCCAAGCGCCCATTAAAACCAATATGTTCATCTTTAGTGAGATGAACGCCGTCTTTCGCCCTCTCACGGATTCGAGCATGGGGGACATGTTGGTCAATCATGCACTAAGTATACCTGAATTTTTCTATCGTGGGTGGGTGCGGTATACTAACGGGTATGGACATCGCACATTCTCTTTATCGAGCCGTCAAGCCAGCTCTTTTCCTCATCCACTCCGACCAGACGCACAGTGCGTTTATGACTATGGGCGAGCTCTGCGGATCAAACCCGCTCACGCGCGCTGTGGTCGGCGGGCTTTATCGTTACCGCGGGCCGGATATCTCGAAGGTGGTTGACGGTGTCAAATATGAGACGCCAGTGCTCCTTTCAGCCGGCTTTGACCCCAATGGGCGCATGACTCGCATTATGCGCTCGATGTCGTTTGGCGGCGAAGAGATTGGCTCGACGACTGCTTACCCTTGCCCGGGCAACCCGCCGCCACGCCAAACACGCTTGCCAAAAAACCAAAGCATCATTATTTACAAAGGCTTGCGCAATCATGGCGTTGATAGACTGATCGCGAAGTTAAAAAAGACGCCGCACACGCCTGGCTACGTCATCGGCGTCTCGATAGCTCTCACCAATTATCGCAAAGAGAGTTGCGATACACTCGAGGGCGCCATCGCGGATTATGTGCTCTCGTTTAAAAAATTAAATGAGGCAAATATCGGCGACTACTACACGCTCAACATTTCCTGCCCCAACGCCTTCGACGGCGCCGGTGAGATGTTCGCCGACCCCGCTAAATTGGCACAGCTTCTGCCCGCCATTAAAACAATACCTTCGAGCAAACCGCTCTACTTAAAAATGCCGATTAATCTCCCGATGGAGCAGTTCGATGCCCTGCTCGATATCGCTGACAAAAACGGCGTCCACGGCGTCATCTGCGGTAATTTAAATAAAAATTATGACGAGCTCGAATATCGGGACGAGGCGCCCTTGGAGTGGCGCGGTGGGCTCTCGGGTAAACCATGCTTCTCACGGAGCACCGCACTCGTGCGGCATGTGCGGCAGAAATACGGCAAACGATTCACCATCATCGGCACGGGCGGCATCCTCTCGCCTGAAGACGCGATGGAAAAATTCCGCGCGGGCGCCGATTTGGTGCAGATGATCTCGGGGATGATTTTTTACTCGCCGTCGCTCATGAAGCACATCTGCAAAAAATATTCCGAAGAGCGCCCGAGCTATCGCGTTTAAATTTATTTCACACCCCGAGCTCCAAATCATTGCTCTATGGTCTTCGGAATGAGTTTGACGGTGACACTCTGCGAGAGCGGTTTGCCTCCCTTATCGTTGCAGGAGAGCGTAAAGGTAGTTTGGCCACCAATTGAGGCCACATAGGTGGCGGTGGTGGGAGTAGCCCCCGCGGCCCCAAAGGAACCCACAGTGGTCCCCAGCCCATCTTTGAGC
>CAIUOD010000021.1 GCA_903900775.1 Candidatus Adlerbacteria bacterium
AAAGAAAGTTGTGCTCGTGGCATTGGTCGCAATGACGCTGCCGAGGACTGTTGACGACGCGTTGAGTGCAGGCACATTTAGAATGCCTTGAAGCGCTCCTCCCACGAGCGGAAGATATTTCGACGACAGGTCAGGAATTTCATCGGCGGTGAGACCGGAGAGACCCGAGATAGTCGCGTTGGAGATAGAAAGCGGCGACTGCGAGGTGCCGGAGAGGGTGTTGATCCTGGATGACAGAGCGATTGCGTTCCAAATGGCAGTAAGTTGAGTCTGGAGATCGGGAACTGTGGAAATCGTTGAGCTTGCTGTGCTTTGGGCTGATTGCGGCTGAATCACCGCATCTCTGGTGCTCGCGGCAATTGTGGCTGCAGGCTGCGGGAGATATTGGTAGACGATCTTAGTCGCGCTTGATTGCTGCGGCTGGAGAGAAACGGGGGCTGCCTCGTGCGGGTTTCCTGTTGGAGCAGACGTTGACGGCACAGCTGTTACCACGCTCGCTGTTTGTCCTACGGGAGGAACGCTATGAGGCGACCCCCCCCCCGACCGAAAATGCCAAAAGCGTCGTAGCCAATACCGCTCCTATCTTACCGGCCAAAGTATTGAAAATACCAAACATATTTATACCTATATATGGTAACAAAGAATTACGGAGGCGAGGGGGTGTGCCTGGGGATAGCGGCTACCGGGTTCTAAAGCGTTTTGCGGCCTGGGGATAGATTTTGACAAGCGGGTCCCGGCTGATGTCATAGGCCCGGGCCGGGGCAAGGTAGCGGCCATAGTGAATCATGCGGTGCGTGATATTCCCCCACTCTTTTTTTGGCACGAGTTGCATTAAATCTTTTTCGATGCGCACCGCGTCTTTATAATCCGAGAGGTCGAAGCGCTGAGTAAAGCGGATGACATGCGTGTCGACCGTGATGCCGGCCACGACGCCGTAGGATTCTTTCAAGACGACCGTGGCCGTTTTGCGCGCAACGCCGGGAATTTTTAAAATATCTTCTATTTTATTTGGCACCTTCCCGCCATATTTTTCTTTAATCATTTTAGCGGCCGCTAAAATGTTTTTCGTCTTATTTTTATAAAAACCTGAGGATTTTATAGCTTGCTCAAATGTGCTAGTTCCCTTTTGCGATTTCCTTGCCTTCACATAATCGTCGAGTGTTTTGTATTTTTTAAAAAGCTTGGCGGTAATTTTATTCACCATCTTGTCGGTGCACTGGGCCGAGAGTTGCACCGCCACCAAAAGCTCCCACGGGCTCCCGTAGTTGAGCTCAATCCCCGCCTTTGGGAAAAGTCTCTTGAGCGCGCGGTCGAGCCTCATGAGCCGCGCTTTTCTTATTTTTAATTTCGCAGGCATCATACCGAGGGTTACCCTTGTACTAACCAATCTTGTACATATGTTTCAAACGAATTCGGCTTCGAGAAGTAATCCGGAAACTCGTGTGCAGAAAGGAGAATTTTTTCCTCGCGTGCAATCCTTGAGTAGTCGGCATAGCTCGAAAAAGCGTATTGTTTCAGAAGCTTCTCGGCCTTGTAGTGATTCTGTATACCAGTCTCTTTCCATTTAGGCTCGATGAGTTTAATGGGGTTTAGGTGTATGTATGCAAAAAGATATTTGAGGTGCTCGTCGCTTACAACATGCTCTGCCTTGAAAGTGCCCTGGAACAGCGGTCCGACACGTTCGTTCCGTTTATTGAAATACATGGAGTATGCGGTCTGTAATTTTTCCATAAAGCGTGTCGTGCCCCCTTCTCGAATTTCTTTTAGCAAAATATGGAAGTGGTTTGGCATCAGCACATATGCACCGATCGCAACATGACTCTGCCCGACCGAAACAGTATCCAAGGGTAACCCTTGAACTATACGGAAAACTAACCGGTTTTCGCCATTAGCAAGACGTAGTAGCCGAACAAAGCGCCTGTAGTCTTTCTCGTCCAGAAAAATGTTTCTTTTCTCCACCCCCCGATTGTAGATGTGGTAGTACTCGCCAAGAGCGATAGGCGTCTTACGTTGCATACGATTATGGTATCACTGGTACGAATACAAGGATTACCCTTGGATTACTCGATCTTGGGGAGCGTTGCGGCGAAGTGCTCGAGGATCATTTTTAAAGAGGGCGAGCGGTCGGCGAGATATTGGCGAAAGTGGCCGATATCTTGGAGCCCTTCGCGCATATCGCGAACATGTGCCGGCTCTTTCTCGCCCGGTTTCGACTCTTTGGAGAAACGCGCGTAGAGGCGCGCCTCAAGCGCATCTAAAAAATTGCGCGCAAGCTCGCGTTGACTGTCATCCTCATCGTCTTTTTTAAGAAACTTTTTTATCCATTCGCTCCGCGCGGTATAGGGCGAAGAGAGAAATTCTTTGGCCTCGCCCGCCATGAGCCCCGCCTCGGGCCCCTCGCCGAGATTTTTCGGATAGCGCATAAAGCGCGAGAGCACCGTCGGCAAAAGCACGCCGTGCGGCACGAGAATGACGAAAATGGTGCCCGGCTGGGGCTCTTCAAAAAGTTTGAGGAGTGCCTGCTGTGCCTCGGTCGTTATCGAACCAATGCCAAGAATAAACAACGTATGCCCGCCGACCGCTTTAAGCGAGGCCGCCTGCGCTAGTGCGCGCGCCTCGTCTATACCAAACTTCTGCCATACCTGGCTCTGCACGCTCGGGTCGCCTGCACCCCTGGCGCCAAACTGCGTGCGCGCGTCCGCCGCGAGCGCGGGGAAAAGCGCGAGCGGCCCTTCATAATAAAATGCATGGTGTTCCATTTAGCGCTTCGCGATGATGGCCTTTTTGTAGGTGTCCAGATGTTCGAGCGCGATGCCCGTGCCGCGCGCCACGCAATAGAGCGGGTCGTCGGCCACCTGCGCGCGCACGCCCACACGCCGCAAAATCAGTTCGGGTAGGTGGCGCAGCAGGCTGGTGCCGCCGGTCAAAATGATGCCACGGTCAATGATGTCCGAGGCGAGCTCGGGCGGTGTCTCTTGCAAGACATCGCGGATGGCTTTGACCATCTCACGCAACTCTTTCCCAATCGCTTTGACAATGTCGTTGGTCTTAATTTCGACCGAACGCGGCAGGCCGGTGATAAAATCGCGCCCGCGCACTACCGTGACCAGCTCCTCCTCCATCGGCACGGCGGAGCCGACCGAAATTTTCACGTCTTCAGCTGTTTTTTCGCCGATGCCAAGGTTATAAGTCTTGCGGATATAGTCGGCGATGGCATGGTCGAGTTTGTCGCCCGCGCATTTAACCGAGGCCGAACACACCACACCCCCGAGCGAGATGACCGCCACGTCGATCGTGCCGCCGCCGATGTCCACCACCATGTTGCCTCTAGGCTCCTGGATGGGGATGCCCGCCCCGATAGCCGCCAAGACCGACTCGCGCACCACATAGGCGCGCCGGGCTCCCGCGCGCATCGCGGCCTCGACCACTGCGCGCCGCTCGGTCGAAGTGACACCGGTCGGCACCGAGACCATCACCTCGGGTTTGAAAAATTGAAATCGCCCGAGCGCTTTGCCGATGAAGTAGCGCAGCATCGCTTGGGTCACGCGGTAGTCGGCGATGACGCCGTCGCGCATCGGCCGATAGGCAATGATCTCTTCTGGCGTGCGGCCGATCATATCTTTAGCGCCAGCACCGACCGCCAAAATGCGCTTGTCGATTTGTGAAATAGCGACCACCGAGGGCTCGTTTAGTACCACGCCGCGGCCCGGCACAAAGACGAGCGTGTTCGCCGTACCCAAATCAATCCCGAGCTTCGGCGTGAAAAAGGCCATTGCTGGCAATGATACAGGACTTACTGTGGCAAAACAAACAGAGTTTGACAAGATTATTAAGATGGTGTAAGTTATAGACCAGGTCGAACAGGAGGAAGTGACCAATGCTTACTCGCGAAGAGGTTTTGGCTGCCGCTCGCAGAAACGGACAGAGTGTGTCGACGGTGGAGGATGGTTCGCTCTTTCACACAGTCGGGAGAACAGAGCTTTTTCTGTGGGTTCCGGACGACTCAACACATCACGTCGGCGGCGAGGTTCCGGGATTGATGGTCCTCAGCGGCAGGCCGGAAACCGAGGCGGCACACGAGCTCTTGGCGGTCGGCGACGACGGCTAGGCCGGCCAACAATCACAACGCGGCACCCTCATGGAGAAGGGTGCCGTTTGCTTTTTTGTGATACCTTAAAGGGGCTAAAAAGGGTCGCGTTCTAATGGACAGTACGCGACACAATTTTGCTAGATTGCATGCAACCAACACTAAATTTCAAAATCCAGGGCGGCAAGGAATTGTCCGGCACCATAGAAGTAAACTCGTCTAAAAACGGCGCGGTGGCGCTTTTGTGCGCCTCGCTGATCAACCGCGGAGAGACGACGCTCGAGCACATGCCGAAGATTGAAGAAGTAAATCGCCTCATCGAAGTGCTCGAGAGCATTGGGGTGAAGGCCGTATGGAAGGATTGCTCGCTCGTGCTCACACCGCCAGAAAAATTTGAACTTGAGAAGATCGACCGCGCCGCCGCCGAGAAGACTCGCAGTATCGTAATGTTTGCCGGCGCCCTCGTGCACACGCTCCCCCATTTTTCTCTGCCGCAGGCGGGTGGCTGTAAATTAGGTTCGCGCACGGTGCGCCCGCACCTCTACGCGCTCGAGAAGTTTGGCGTCAAAATTGAAACGACCGACCAGGCGTGGGAAGTCACGAGCAATGATTTACAGCCGGCCGAGGTCATCATGTATGAGTCGGGCGACACGGCGACCATCAACGCTCTGCTCGCCGCCGCCGGAGTCGAAGGCGAGAGTGTCATCAAATACGCCTCGGCCAACTACCAAGTGCAGGACGCATGCTTCTTTTTGCAGGAGCTCGGCGTGGAGATCGAGGGTGTGGGCACCACGACGCTCGTAGTGCGCGGTAAAAAGAATATCAACAAAAACGTCTCTTTTTCTATCAACGAAGACCCGACGGACGGGATGTTCTTCCTCGCGGCGGCCATCCTCACGAAATCGTCTATCACTATTAAGCGCTGCCCTATCGACTTCCTCGAATTAGAATTGTTGAAGCTCGAGAAAATGGGCTTCAACTACAACATTGTAAAACGCTACAAAGGCCGCGGTGGCAAAATAAATTTGGTGGATATAGAGACACTCCCGAGCGAGCTCGTTGCCTCGCCCGAAAAAATTTACGGCCGCCCCTACCCCGGGCTCAACATCGACAACCTGCCGTTTTTTGCTGTCATCGCCACCCAAGCCCAAGGCACGACGCTCATCCACGACTGGGCGTATGAAAAGCGCGCGCTCTACTATACCGAGCTCGACAAGCTCGGCGCCACAACGCTCTTGGCCGATCCGCATCGCATCTTTATCACGGGCCCGACCCCACTCCACGCGGCCGATCTCACCTGCCCGCCGGCGCTCCGCCCCGCGACCATCTTGCTCATCGCTATGTTGGCCGCTCCCGGTGCCTCGACCTTGCGCAATATCTACAGCATCAATAGAGGTTATGAAGATCTCGCTTTGAAACTCTCTTCGCTAGGGGCTTCGGTCGAGGTGGTCGAGGAGCACGCGTAGCACTCCCAAACGTCTTTTTATATTTTGGTTTAGTTAGGAAACTTTCGCCCCCCGCCTGCCGGCGGGCAGGTTCTTTTTTGGGCTCGTGTTTTTTAGGATTTATCTCCCACCAAAAACGTTTGGAGAATGCAACGATACCGCCGCGGCTGGCCGAGTCATCGCAGATGCTTTTTAAATAGTAGAGGTCTTTGGTCGGGATCTTCTCTACCAAGCGCCCCATACGCGGGAGTGTGATCATCGGCAGGCCGTCATGCGGGCGGGTGCGATTTAATTTTTCGCAAAAAAAGCGCAGGAGCTCCCCGCGCTCGGTCTGTTTGCCGCGTTTTTTCTCTCGATCGATGTGCGCGCCGATGTGCTCCATGACGCAAGTATAGCAAAAAGGGCCTTTCCTTTTTCTTCAAAACAGCATACTTTATAAGGTAATGAAAGAGCCTACAGACCCAATTGTGCAGGTGGGGGCCCCGGTACTACGGCAGAAGGCTAAGCCGGTGGCCAAAAAGGAATTCGGCTCGCGCGCGCTCAAGGCGCTCATCAGCAAGATGAAGCGAGCGCTCGCCAAAGAAGAATTCGGTGTGGCCATCGCCGCGCCACAGGTTGGGAGCCCTTTGCGCGTATTCGTGGTGGCGGGAAGGGTGTTTGACGAACCTCGCAGGAAGCCAGAACTTGGTAAGCAAAATTCTGGAAGCCCCGCTAAAGTTTTCATCAATCCCGAGCTCACCCGCTTCTCGCGCAAGACAAAAGAGATGTCCGAAGGCTGTCTCTCGGTGCGCGGCAAATACGGCACGGTCCCGCGCCACGAGCGGGTCACGGTGCGTGCGCAAGATGAATCGGGTAAACCCTTCACCTATCACGCCACGGGGCTCGTGGCACAGATATTCCAGCACGAGGCCGAACATCTCGAAGGAGTCCTCTTCATCGACCGCGCATCGCGCGTGTGGGACGACGCCGACATGGAAGCGAATCAAGAATATGAGTAAAGACAAACCGCTCTTCGCCTTTTTTGGCACGCCGCGTCTGGCGACCATCGTGCTCGACGCGCTCGAAGCGCGGGGATTCTTGCCTGCGCTCGTAGTAACCGCGCCCGACAAACCGCGCGGCCGCGGCCTCGAGCCCACACCCTGCCCCGCCAAGCGCTGGGCGCTCGAGCGCGGCATTGATGTTATAAGCCCGGCCTCGCTCAAAGACGCATCTTTAACGGAGGAGCTGGCCAACACGCCGTGGGATGTTTTCCTCGTCGCGGCATATGGCAAGCTAATCCCCAAAGCGATGCTCGATATTCCGCGGCGCGGCGTACTGAACGTGCATCCTTCGCTCCTGCCCAAATTCCGCGGCCCCTCGCCCATCACCTCGGCTATCCTTGAAGATGCGCATCCTATCGGCGTCACCATCATGCTTTTGACCGAGGGTATGGACGAGGGGCCGATTGTCGCTCAAGCGACCGTTGATATTGAAGAAGAGGCCTGGCCGCTCAAAGGGCAAGACCTCGAGGATTTGCTCGCCGCCGAAGGCGGCACGCTCTTGGCCGAGGTACTCCCGCCGTGGCTCGCGGGCGAGATAGAGCCGGTACCGCAAGACCTGCCTGCCGGCGGGCAAGGTGCAAATCTTGCGACCTATACCAAAAAATTCACCGACGCGAATGCTTTGATTGATCTCGCTGCCTCCCCGCGCCAAAATTTTCTTAAAATCCGCGCCTTCGACACTAATCCGCGCGCCTACTTTCTCTCACCCAAAGGCAAGCGCGTCATCATCACCGAAGCCGAATTCGTCGATGGCAAATTAGAAATTCTCCGTGTGCTCCCCGAGGGCAAAAAAGAAATGCTCTACGCGGACTTCTTGCGTGGGCAGAAGTCGTAGCATTTTCAAACCTAAGCGTAGGTAAAAAACAGAAAACCCCGAGCAGTGAAGCACGGGGCTTCCTGGTCGGGGTTGGCCGATCTAGTCGGCTTTTTCTTCGTCGGACACGGAGTCGCTCGGCACGCCAGCGTCCATGCCATCCGCGAACACTAGGAACTCGCCCGGCTCCACCGGCCTAAGCTGGTACTGCGGTAAGGCAGTCGCCGGCACGGCGTCTTCCCCACAACTCGAGTCAAGAACCATCCTCGGCATTGTTTCCTCCTTAATTAACCGAACCAGCGCCCATTATACAAAAAATAACGACGAGAGAAGGATTGCGGTGATAACGGCGAAGGCGCCCAGGGTTTGTACCAAAAGTTTTACCGAAGCGATTTTTTGCCCCTCGAGAAATAAGAGGACCGGCTGGTAGAAAAAGATAAATGCCATCGCCGCCGCCGAAAGTGAGAATAGCGAAAGGAATGCGATGGGGTCCAAAACGGTATCGTTGGCGGGCGGGAGGTGTTTGGTGCCGAAAAACATGACCGACGACACGAGGGCTATATAGAGTGCCGCCGCGAGCGCGTTCACCACAGGATTTTTACTCATACACGCTACAACTCACGCCGCGAAACAAAGTTGCTCCCCTATTTCAGGAATCTCAAGCAGAAAGCCGCAAATACCATGACGATGCCTATGTTCACCATGAGCCGTTCCCAGAATCGATCCCTGAAAAACAAGACATCGACACCGACGACAACGGCTATCAGAGCCACAACGCAAACCACTATTAGTATTGGTCTCGTCATTATGCGCGAATGATATCACATTTCTAAAGAGCGGTGGTTTCTCCCTCATCCGTATCTCACGAGCACGTCAGTATAGTCAACGAATATAAGTTTAGCGTAAGAAAAATATATGCATAACGATGATGAAAAAGAAGGCGGTGAAAGCCACGCACATTGTGCCCACTGTGAGCACATGGACGGACCAATGAAAAAAGAGTTTAAGCTGGCGATGCTGGAGAAGAAAGAAAAGATGCTGAAGGCAAAATTAGATTTTATTGGCAAGATAAAAGAAATAGTAGCAAAAATGCCGGAAGGTAAGGAATAAAAAAAAATTACTCTTGCTAGACTCTGCTCCCCAGCGTACGCAAGTTCAGAACCCTACCGTGGAGTGATATTCAGAGAGAATTTGAGCTTTTATGCATATCGATGCCCAATCTCACGCTGGTGTAGTAGTGCTTCTCTCGGTTTCTTAAGAAACTTCCACAATACTCGGAAATTGTCCCTGTTTTGTCTTGGACTAAATGATTTTAATAATATGCCGTCCGTCCGGTAGGACGGCGGCCCCGAGCCGTCAGGCGAGGGTTCTGGTCAGGAATCAGTTTCGCTGCGAAACTATTGAGATGCCTCTTTACGTAACCATTATTGGGGTGTAGGATGGTACAAAAGTTATTAACCCGTTACGTTAACAAAACTCTTTACCAATAAAACCCACTATGCTACAATGGAGGTACACTGGAAGGATGAAAGGCTGAGGCAGCGAGTGCTGATGTATGCTCGTAGCAATGAGATTACTGCGAGACGCATGATAAGCATAAAAGCCGCTCGGGATTTCCAAGATCTCGTTTCCCCCAGTAAAGGCAGAGCGCACTTTTTGAAAGGGAATCTCGGAAATCTTTTCTCAATCGACCTTGAGAGAAAGGGTAACCCGCTGAGATTGATATGCGCTCCGCAGGGCAATTTTCAAATAAAAAATGGTCAGTATGTGAAGGAGTCGATACAGGAATTTGAGGTGATCGAAGTCAAAGATACCCATAAATAACATGGTAACCAGAGTGAAAAAAAATATTGTGGGTTGGGACTCACCAGTTGCAATACATCCAGGAAAATTTCTTGAAGATACCTTGGAAGATTTTTCCATGTCTCAAGTTGACCTTGCGGAGCGAACCGGTCTGTCTAAAAAGGTTATAAATGAGATTTTAAAAGGTAAAAATCCCATTACCAGACCAACGGCATTTAAGTTGGCGAAGGTCTTCCCCATCTCTGAAGAATATTGGATTAATCTTCAAAATATCTATGAGAGCGATAAGGCCCGCCTCGAGGAGGGAGATCGCATAAAAGAGGATAAGGAACTTTATTTACAAAACTTTCAGGAAACTTACAAGGAGTTGGGTAGAATCGGGATCGTTTCTGGTTTGAGATGGACAGGAACTAATTCTGATGAAATTGTCTTGGAGTTACAGAAATTTTACGCTACAGATTCACTTGGTTACGTACAAAAAGAAATTGAACGGGAGCGAATTTCTTTCCGAAAAAATAAACATGAGAAAGAAGAGCTAAACCACTATAGTATAGCGGCTTGGCTGCGCCTCGGAAGAATCAAGGCCCAAAAGACGGAAACTAAGCCTTTTGATGAGAAGAAACTAAAGAATATTCTTGGGAATATGGTTCGCTTGTCACAGAAAAACCCCCATGAGTACTTGCCTATAATCGAGCAAATGCTCAATGAATGCGGAATCGTCTTAGCTTATTTGCCATACCTAAAAAATACACATATTCAAGGCGCAGCGACATGGGTAAGCAAGGACAAGGCTTTGATTATGCTCAATACTACTCACAGGAGCGAAGATAAATTTTGGTTCAACCTCTTCCATGAGATTGGTCATATACTAAAGCACGGCAAGAGAGAATCTTTTGTTAATCTGGAGAATGATGATGTTGAAAATGTGCAAGAAAAAGAGGCAAATTCGTTTGCCACAGAATGTCTTATACCAAATTTTGAAGATGTTGTTTCAAACTTCAACAAATATAAAAACTACAAAGAGGCGATAGAAAAAATAGCTAAGAGTATCGGTATATCACCTTCGATTCTAGCAGGAAGAATTGCCTACGAACTATCTTGTAAAGGAAGAAATGTATACGCCGCTCTTAACAGCTTCTTTGAGACAAAAATAAATTACTCAAATATCGAAGAAAATTCAGCTCTATCTGTATATCTGGAATAGGAAATGTTTAGATTATCCCCTGTAAATACTTCCAAATCGCATACATAGCGTAGGTATCCAGCTTGCAGTAGGTCTTCAGGTCGTTGGCTATCATGTCCCGCTCCATGGGTGCAGCAGATAGCATCGTCCACCACGCATCAGATGCCTGTGCGCCGCCATGTATACCAAGCTCCTTGTATTGTAGCGACGGCACAAGCGCAGGAAGAACTTTCTTGATAGACACGCTGCCTCTAAACTCGGGGTGCACGTAGTACTGCTTGTGGAAAATATCTTTGAGGTCATAGAACATGGCAATCGTCCTCTCTAGGAACGGTCGATACTCTGGAAGCCGAGCCGCCAGCTTTTTATGCACGTCCATTTCAAAGGATTTGTTCCACGCCACGATGGTGCCCTCGGGCAGAATATACTCCATCAGCATCTTCACGACGGCCTCTGAGGGGTCTGTCTGCTCCATGTGGAGATATTCGACGTGCTCCGGCTCACTGTCTGCATCGTGTAGTATGTGTAGCGAAAACTGGAACGGTATCTTATCAAACGGCCTGTACCCATTGAATAGCGGTATAGCGGGAGAGAAGGTCTCGTAATCTAAAAAGTAGAGCGGAAACGCCAGGCCCTCTAGCTCTGCGCGGATGGCGTCTGTATCTATTATGGGCTTGCCACGGTGGTGCACCAAAATCTGGTTCTTTTGCGTATCCGATAGCTCTATATCCTCACTCACGTCTGCGAGGTCAAACATCTTCCCCTCCACCATGGTCTGAAGCTTCTTTTTGCTGAGGCCGATGCGTGAGAGATCGTGTACGGAATACTCGGGTATCTGTGGGTTGGAGTATCTGAAGGTCGTACAGTGGCCGCTACGTCCTTTGTAGATGCATTCACAGCCGCCTGTGGGCTCCGTATCTTTTGCCAGATACTCCCGCGCTACCTCCATTTGATCCTCGACTGCGGACATACGTGCAGTGACTTTTTCGGTTACGTCCTCAGTGGTAAAAAGCTCCTCGACAACCAGCTCGCCCGAGCGCACGTACTCGTTGTTGAGATGCACTACATAGCATTTCTCAACCCTTACACCGGCGCGGCGCAACACAGAGGCTTGAAAGGCTAAGTCGTCGATGTGATTACGGTCGCCGCCGCTCTCGTGTATGGCGCTCGTTCCCTTTATCTCGTACAAATTCCAGCCGCCTGTTTCAGTATGGGTAAGAACGTCGCTCCGCACTTGGAAGCCATCAACAATGAAGGTGGCTTGGAAAATGGAGGGTACTCCAGTAGCCATGAGGCGCGTGGTTTCTTGGCATGCCTCGTCTCCGTAGGATTTGACCTCTATGCCGCCTGGGAAGAGATTGCGAGCAAAGGACTCAACCTCGTTACCTTCTTCTACAAGGTGCTGCTCGTAATCGGAAAGGGTAAATTGCTCAAGCAACTCTGGCTTATTGAGCTTGAGCCACAAATTCTTCGAGCAGAAAAGGAAATCGAGAAAATTAGTTTTTGAAATAGAGCGGTTCATTAGCGAGACTCTAGCTAAGATGTAAGCTAAAGTAAAGTAATATGCCTATGGAAAGTGAGAAACCCACACAGGGTAGCCAGAAGATGGAGCGCTATATCGAAGATCTGGTCCGCAACCAGCCCTTTCAGACCTTATTGGAGAAGCTGCGTAAGCGTGGGGAATTACTAAGAACGACTATGACAAAAAGTCTCAAGAACTTCGAGACCGCCAAGCAAAACTTGGTATCGAATTGGAGGAACACGCCAAAGGTGATACCGATTACAAAACTCTTGTTTGACCCGGACCCCATATATTTGACACCAGGTCGAGATTAACCACACAGTAACCATATGAGTAGTAACAAAGGACACCGCGTCGCCGCAGAGGTAAAAGTGGACATCATTCGCAGGATCAAAGAGGATGGTATCCCCGTGG
>CAIUOD010000022.1 GCA_903900775.1 Candidatus Adlerbacteria bacterium
AAAAGTGCTTCGAGCCGCTTCCGTATTTCGGAATCATCGGCGAGCGAAAAAATGAGCATGCCCACCCGGCGGTCGAACGACGAAATGTCTTCGTTTTTCTCTTCATGCTCTCTTCCTTTTGGAGCGACCGTATTTTCAGGCACTGCGGGCCGCTTTGCGAGCTCGGCCCACACCGCCGCCTCGGGCACGCGCAGGCGCCGCACCAGGATCTCAACAAAATGTGCTTGCTCGAGCCGACTCCCGAGCGCCGCCACGAGCGGCAAGATTTGTGCTTCGACTATTTTTTTATACGCGCGCTCGTCGCCCTGCCTGCCGGCGGGCAGGGCGCGCCGAAGCGCATCGAGAAAAAATTCGATAGCGGTGCGCGATGAGCGCACCGCCGCTTTAAGTGATTCCGGGTCTTCGCGTGCCACGTCAGCCGGATCCTTCCCCTCCGGGAAGGCCGGGATCTTCACATCGAAGCCGGCCGTGTAGGCCATGCCCGCGCTTTTAAGCCCTGCGCGTATTCCCGCCGCATCAGCGTCGAGCGCCAAAACCAATCGCTTGGAGAGCCGCCCGAGCATCGAGAGATGCTCGGGCGTGAGCGCGGTGCCCGAGAGCGCGACCGTAAACGGCAAGCCCGACTGATGGCTCAAGACGAGATCAAACTGCCCCTCAACCAATAAAATACAGTCGGCTTTGCGAATGGCGGCTTTAGCTTTATCGAAACCATAGAGCGTTTTTGATTTTTTAAAGAGCACGGTCTCGGGCGAATTTACATATTTGGCCGGCTCGGAGCGCTCCGAAGAATTTGATGTTTGTGGTATGTCTTCATAAAATCTCCCCGAGAACGCGATGACCTGCCCGTTCGTATCGTCTATCGGGAACATAATGCGCCCGCGGAACCGATCAAACACTTCGCCCGGCCGCTTTTCGGATTTAACCGCCAAGCCCGCCTCGATCATCTCCTCCTGGGTAAACCCAACCCCCGCGAGATGCGCCGAAAGATCGTGCCATGATGGCGAGGCGTAGCCGAGCCGCCACACCTCTTTCGTCTCGTCCTTCACGCCGCGGCCGCGCAAATAGTCCTCGACATCGTGCCTCTTTTTTAAGACCGATTCAAAAAAACCTGCGGCCGCATCGCACACCGCGCGCAGGCGCTCGGCCTTTTCGTCTTGTTTATCTTTTTCTTCTTTGCTCTGCGAAACCTGGCCCACTCGAGGCTTAAGCTTGACACCCGCTCGCTCGGCCAACTGTTTGAGCGCCGTCGGAAAATCGATCCCTTCGATTTTTTGGAGGAACGAAAAAACATCGCCCTTCTCGCCACAACCAAAGCACATGTAGGTGCCGCGCTCGGGGCTGACATAGAAGCTGGGCGTGCGCTCGGTGTGGAAGGGGCATCGCGCATGCAAGTTCTTCCCCGCGCGGGTGAGCTTCACATACTGGCCTACCACCTCGGCAATATCCACCCTGTCTTTTATTTCCTGCACCTGGGAGTCCATACTGTTTTCCTATTCTAGCCGTTTTTGCTTCCTCGCGCAGGAGCTTGACAAAATATGCATTATGGTATATACTCACTTATGAACGACCACCAGGAGCACGGCCATGTACCTTGTCGTAGGTTTACTTTTAGGCGCTTCCGCCAGTCTAGCCTACCGTTATACAGATTCGTGGCAGATTGGCGTAAGCGTTGCATGTGGGCTGGCCTCTATTGTTTTGGCAATAGTGGCTTCTGCCCACGGCATATCGTGACGCCAAACGGCGCGGTTCCAGCAGGGACCGCGCCGTTAAAACTTTTTATAATTTGATTACACTACTTTCTCTTCCCGCACGCTCGCGGCCGAGACCGGCGCGAAGCGGTTGACCATTTTTTCTTTCGGAGAGCCTTTGAAGCCCGTGCCCGCCGGGATGAGCCGGCCGATGATGACGTTCTCCTTGAGGCCCTCGAGGTGGTCGACTGCGCCGTACATCGCCGCCTTGATGAGCATGCGCGTCGTGTTTTGGAAGGACGCCGCCGAAAGGAAGGATGCGCGTGAGAGTGAGACATCGAGGATGCCCATCACCAGAGATTTGGCAGTGGCTACCTCGCCACCGTCTACTATCTTGGCGTTGGCCTGCTTGAGTTCAGAATGGCTCGCGACTTCGCCGGCAGAGTATTCGGTATCGCCTGCGGTCACGATGCGGCAGCGCGAGAACATCTGCTGGATGATCGTCTCGACGTGCTTGATCGAGATGCTCGCACCCTGGAGCTCGTAGATTTTGAGCACCTCGGCAATGATGTACTCCTGGGTCTTCTCTTTGCCTGCGTGCTCGAAGAGGTCGGCAATATCGGCCGAGCCGTCGGTGAGGATCTGACCTTTCTCGACACGCGAGCCTGCCTTCACGTTCGGCATACGGCGCACGCTGCACGAGTATTCAATGAGGTCGCTCTTGCCTTTTCCTTTGGCAGATTTGCGATGCTCGAGATCGGGCGCGACGATGATAAGTTTCTCTTTCGTGTCGTCTTTAATCTCAACCACCTCGCCCGAGACGGTCGCGACTACGGCTGGGTTGCGCGGCGTGCGGCGCTCGAAGATTTCCTCGACGCGCGGCAAGCCCTGGGTCACGTCGCCGGCCGCCGATGCGGCGCCGCCTGCGTGCTTGATGTTCATGGTGAGCTGGGTGCCCGGCTCGCCAATGGCCTGTGCGGCCACGGTACCGACGGCTTCGCCGAGCGCGACCGGGAGCCCGGTGCCGAGGTCAGCGCCGTAGCAGTGCGCGCAGATGCCGCGCACCGCGATACAGCCGACCGGCGAGCGCACATAGACCTTATCGAGCCCGAGCTCTTCGATGTGTTTGGCATCGGGAGCCTCAAGGAAGTGTCCTTTTTTGTAGATTACTTTTCCGTCATGCACGACATCGGCGGCAAGATAGCGGCCTTCGATATTCTTTGCCAAGAAGGTGCCGATACCCGAGGCCGATTCGCGGCGGATGATGAGCCCCTCGCTCGTGCCGCACTCGTCTTCATTGACGACCAAGTCCTGGCCGACGTCGAAGAGTTTG
>CAIUOD010000023.1 GCA_903900775.1 Candidatus Adlerbacteria bacterium
CCGTAGTAGCCGGTGGCAGCACCACTGAAGTAACTTTTGTTGGTCAAATAATTTTGGAGATTAGTAACATCACTGCCGGTTGAGCCCAGCGTGAGATTTGAAGAGAGATCGACGCAGGTTTGGTTGGTAGCAGGAGAGCCACCGAGCGCCACGGATACGTTATTGATAACACTCTGGTCGGCGCCAAAGGATTGCAAAAGCGAGAGAATAGCTTCGACTTGCGTCGAAGAGAGGCTCGCGGCTTGCGCGGCAGGAGCAGTAGCAAAACCGAAGAGAACCGCGGCAACTACAAAACCGGCTAACTTTTGTGAAGCAGACATGTCTAAAATAGCTTGTTAATTAATGGTTTTTAAGGCAAACAAAACCGAACGAGTGTATTTTAACACACAAGGTAAACCTGTGCAATATTTATGAAGAAGTGCCTGGGGATGCGCTATTCGTCGTAGCCGCCGCTAAATTCGCGCGAGAGGCCGGGGTGGCCAGCGCGGGCATAGCGTGCCATGCCCGAGACCATCCCGAGTGCCAAAAATTCTGCCAAAAGATGCGAGCCGCCATAGCTCATGAACGGGATAGTCGTGCCGGTGACGGGCAAGAGCCCCATGTTGATGCCAACGTGGAGCAAAAAATGCGCGCCGAGGTAGCACAAAACCCCGAGCGCGAAGAGCGCTTCAAAATTACTGGCCCCCTGCCCCGCCGCACGCAGGAGTCGCCAAAAGAGTGCGCCAAAAAGCGCGAATACGATAAGGATACCGACGAATCCCCACTCTTCAGAAAATGCTGCGAAAATAAAATCGGTTTGATACTCGGGCAAGAAGCGCAGTTTGCTCTGGGTGCCGTAGCCGATGCCTTTGCCGAGAATTTGCCCCGAGCCCACGGCTATCGTCGATTGATAAGCATTGTAGCCGGCGCCACGGATGTCGCCGAGCGGATTAACGAAAGTCAGAATGCGCGCTCGTTGATAGTCGTGAAAGCCGAAGAACCACAGGCCGCCAAAGCACACGAGCCCGAGGCCAAGGACCACCAGTAAGTGCTTCCGCGAGATGCCCGAGAAAAGCACCATCCCTAGCCAGATGAGAAAGACGATGATCGCGCCGCCGAAATCGGGCTGGAGCGCCACCAAGACGAAGACCAGCCCGGCGTAACAACCCGAGACGAGCGTGTGGCGAAAGTTGCGGATTTCGACATGGCGGCGAGAAAAATATTTTGCCAGCAGGATGATGAGCGCCAGTTTGACGAACTCGACCGGCTCGATGCCGAGCCCGCCAAAAGCCAACCAACTCTTGGCGCCTTTGACCGCATGGCCGAGCACAAGCAGGAGAATGAGCGGCACCGTGAGCGCGCCAAAAACACTAGCCGCGACGCCACTACGGCGCAGAAATCGCCAATCGACGAATGAAGCCCCCACAAAAACACCCACGCCGAGCGCTATCCAGACCATCTGCTTTACAAAAAAAGGATCCTGCCCGCCCCACGAACTCATCGTGAGGAGCCCCAGGAGGCTCAACGCGAGCGCCGCACCGAAGGCAAGCCAATCAATCGAGTTTTTAGGGTTGGTGAGACGCAGTGGGGACATTAAAAGGGAGGTAGGATGGTTATTTCGGCGCGCACCACGCCTGGGGTGGATTCAGGCCAGGTGAAATTCACTTGGGTCGAAGAGAGGCGTGCCAGAGACGGCAAGGTGCTCTTCGAAGAGGCGCGCGCGACACCTTGAGCATCGAAGAGGACGGCCACCACCGTGAATGAGCCCGAGTCCATTATTGAACTATTGGTGATGGTCGCCGAAGCCTTGGTGGCGTCGGCAGAGAGATTTTGATTGCTAGAAGTGAGCTTGGGCACCGACTGCGCGGGGATTGCCTCCCACACCGGCAATTCTGAAAAGGCAAAGATGGCACGTGAGACACTACGACTGCCGACGTTGATATTGGGCTCGATGATGGGGATTATTTGCACGGGCGGCAAATCCATCGAGCCGTCGCGCTCGACCACGAGCTTGTTGTCTGCGTCAAATAGTTGAAATGAGTAGTGCACAGCGCGCGCGCCCGCACCGACGTTATTATTTTGTATCTCGGCCGCCGCCGTGTAGCTTGAAGCGCTCGTCGGGAAGGCCCTCTGCCACAGCACCACCGGCGTGCGGACTTGGGCGGCACACAAAAGCGCGCACGGGCCGCCGCAATCGAGACCCACTTCGGCACCATTTTGTTTACCGTCAAAACAGGAGGCTGGTGTGCTAAAAAAGACATCCCATACTACCCACGCACCCACCAAAAAGACTACTATTGCCGCCGAACCGGCATATAAAATCCTACGCCGAAAGCGCCACGGGAGAGCCATGGCACTAGTGTAGCAGAAAAACGGCACTTTTCGATCCTCTGTTCCGGCGGCTAGCTACTCTCCCACGCGGTAAAGCGTAGTACCATCGCCGCAAGCGGGCTTAACGTCCGTGTTCGGAATGAGAACGGGTGTGACCCCGCCGCCAAACCACCAGAACAGAAAATCCAAACTTTAGGTAAAAACTTGAAACAACAAATTATTGCGATTCTCAAAGACTCCCGTTCTCGCACGAGCCGAGAACTTGATTTATTAGTACTTCTCGGCTCAACACCTCGCGGTGTGTACACCTAAAGCCTATCAACGTGATCATCTCTCACGAATCTTAATGATTACTCATCTTGAAGCCGGCTTCGCGCTTAGATGCTTTCAGCGCTTATCCAATCCGAACATAGCTACGCTGCGATGCCCTTGGCAGGACAGCAGCCACACCAGCGGTTCGTTCACTCCGGTCCTCTCGTACTAGGAGCAAATCTTCTCAATAATCGACGCCTGCAGTAGATAGGAGACCAACCTGTCTCACGCACCTTTTCACTTATTACTAAGTGGATTGGACTGTAAATTCTTCCGCCCAGGGCGGAAGGCTAATGTTCAGTCTCTACGGGCCGCTTGTTTTGATTTATCAAAACTCAGGTTCCCTCGGTATCGTCCTCACTCTGTTATGAGGATTTCACCGATATCAATTAGCTTCTTCGCAACTATTGCTAGCTGCGACCGCCGTGATTGGTTGGATCTATCAATTTTTATTTCTATTTCTTCATTTCAAAAAAATAGAATATTTATAGAACGAATTCTTCTCGAGGGTTCAGACAGTTCAATCCCCCATGCCATTAAACTTTAAATTTAATAGTTGAGATTCTGAACGGTCTGAACCCAGCTCGCGTACCGTTTTAATTGGCGAACAGCCAAACCCTTGGGAGCTTCTCCACCCCCGGGATACGGTGAGCCGACATCGAGGTGCCGAACTCCGCCGTCGCTGTGGACGCTTGGGCGGAACTAGCCTGTTATCCCCAGAGTAGCTTTTGTCAGATAATCTTCCACCGCATCTAATACGGATGGTCGGTTCACTATGTCCTACTTTCGTACCTGCTCGACACTTACGTCTTGCAGTCAAGCACCCTTGTGCCATTGCGCTATCGGCACGGTTTCCATTCGCGCCTAGGGTACCTTAATGAACTCCTCCGTTACTTTTTAGGAGGATAGCGCCCCACTAAAACTGCCCACCAGATACGGTCCCGAACGGGTTTTGCCCGCCCGGTTAGCGCATACAATCGTACAGAGTGGTATTTCACTGGCGAGTCCACGGCAACCAAGATCACCGCTTCAACCTCTCCCACCTATGCTACGCAGTACAACCGTATACGCAATATCAAGCTACAGTAAAGCTTCTGGGGTCTTTTCGTCTATCTGCAGGTAACCGGCATCTTCACCGGTACTGTATTTTCACCGAGCTGTGCTCCGAGACAGTTCCCCAGTCGTTACACTATTCGTGCGCG
>CAIUOD010000024.1 GCA_903900775.1 Candidatus Adlerbacteria bacterium
CAACCAACCCCCCATCCTTCAGCCAGAAGCGAAGCCGTTTGCGTCCGATACTGGCACCCACACGTTCGATTCTTTTTGTGCGCGGCAATACATACTTGCGCACAACAGGCCGCCAATCCTGATAGAACCGATCGTACGTTGAGGCGCCAGTCGGCGTCCAGAGCAGAGTGAAGAACTTGATCCGGCACCCATGCCCCTCGACGAAACGAAGTTGGTCAGGAAGGTCTGCGCCGCATCCCTTGAGAAGGACACGGTTGAACGAGATAGGAATACCTGCGTCAGCCGCATTCGATATTCCGCGGAAGAAGCGATCGTAGTCGCCGTACCCTCCTGACCGTTCCTTGAACATAGCTGGATCGGTCGTATGCCAGCTTACTCGCAGTAGCGAGAGCCCTGCGCTCTTAAGCCGATCCACGAAAGATTCCAACAGCTGGCCGTTTGTCGTCATGCTTACCTTGAACCCACGGCCAGTGAGGGCAGTAATGACGTCGTGTATTCTCTTGGCGCCGTCGCGCCATAGCAGCGGCTCGAGAGCTCCGATTTCTGCTTCGGGACGACCTCCGATTTTGAGCCAGAGATCAGCCGAGCGCAGAATCTCTGCATACAACAGTGATGCAAGTGCCATTATCACCTCCTGTTGTTGATGGCATCTTGTATTTCCGCAGTCACTTCACTAGGGGTCTTGCCGGTCGTATCCACAGGAATGAGGGCAAACGGCAGGTATCCCAGAGCATTCAGGCTACGAAAGGTTTCTTGAACCTGATCGAGGAACCCGCTGTTATGCTCGAGTATCCCATCGCTTGTTATGCCTGCGCGTGCATTCAAGCGCCGGTCGCGTTCCCTCGACTCGACGAGAAGAAGGAAAGCGAAATCCGGGATGACGATTTGTTCATTGTTATGGATCCCAAGAATCCGGAGATCCATCACAAGGTGGTAGGCAAGAGTCGAAGCTATGTAGCGATCGCAGACCACAGAGCTACTTTTGACGATTTCGCGCAACTGCGTGGAGTCGAGTTGAGTCGCGAGCCGATAGAAGCAATACCGCTCAAGCGGAGTTGCGTGCCCATCAATCTCGCTACGAAGTTGTTCGAATCGTCCTGAAGGAGTCTTGTAGTAGTGGTATCCCCCATCGACAGCGAGGAGCTGAGCAACGGTTGACTTGCCGGTGCCATCAACACCGTCAAGTGTTATGAGAATCCCCATCAGAATACCTCCTTGATGACGTAGCAGGTTTTAGACGTGGCGGTCCTCAGCTCACACTCATCTCCCACCTCCAAACCAATGAGTTGTTTGCCGAGAGGTGAGTCGACAGTAAGCGTGAAGACCGTGGTATCGTCGTATTTTGCGACGAATCCTCCGCCAGATGGCGACAGAATGTAGAACTTCTCTTCTGTCGTCTCAGACTCAAGCACAACGACGCTACCTATGCGGATAGTCCGACTCGGTTTTACGTTCGAGGCATTTGCGATGAGTGCCTCGATTTGGTTGATACCGTCCTGATATTGACGGATTCGGATCTCCTGGGCAGTGACTTCGTACTGGGCCTCCTCCTTAAAGGTGTCGTATCGGGATTCCATCGCCCCAACATGCGAATTCGCCTCCTTCTGCGCGGTTTTCTGCGACGAACCAGCCCTTACTTGCATTTCGCGCAAGTGTGCGCTGATCTGGCTTAAGATCAAGCATTTATCCATGGCTGTCTCCTATTCAGTTCGAAATGTTCAGCGAGTGTAAAATATACAGTAATTACACTAATCAATCAATACATTTCGGTAATAGTTCAATACCTCGGGAACGCCCACAATTATTTTGTTTTAGGTGGATGTGCAAAGGTTATCTCTGGTAGACGAATGATAGCTTCCGAAGGAATACCCGCTACCTTTTCATAGACGACATCAATGCTACCAAAAATGGCTGTGGTAAAGACAAAGCCAAGTTCTGAAGAAACAGAAGCCACAACCTCCTCGTCTTTTGCTTCTATCTCAACGAAGGGTTCGAGGCCGGGCCACGTATCAATGGTCACATCAACCCCATCTCGTCTCCAGACTTCTCGATAATTCTCCTGAAACGCCTTCACTGGAGCGCCACATTGTTCGAACATTTCTGTGGCCTTATCGAAATCATCAACAATAATTTCGAGTTCGTAGGTGTCGTTGATCCCACCACCTTTCACGTGCTTGATGGTCATTGTGGTCTTATTCGCCTCCTGTCGTACACGCCCCCACTTATTCTCTCCAGGAGCAATTTTAGAGAAGTCGAAGGTCTTCCTTTTCATTAGATATTCTGGAGCCACCAACACGAAATGCGCCCCTTTGAGGCGTCCCCGAACCTCGTCTTTATTAATATTCACGAATGTCGCTTCTATCTCCCTTTCCATAGTTTAGCTTGAAAGTAGCAACTTAATGTATAGGTCAATTTTATACGGAGTGGTTATTGCACTGGACTCTCGACCTTTCCGACGCCCAACGGAACGGATCTCGGGCACCATAATCATATTGCCAGGACCAGTATAACACTTGATTCCCTACCTAGTTTCGGTTCTCTCATATTTTGTAGTCATGTCATGACTATGATGAACTCCTGTATGGTATATACGAAGACGAAAGGCGCGATTTCTCGCGCCTTTCGTCTGTGATGCCAAGCGGTACCGTACTGATTTTGACCCCTGCCGGTACTGTTTCCTGACGTCACAACCGTGTTGCGGGGGCGGGAATTGCACCCGCGACCTCGAGGTTATGGGCCTCGCGAGCTACTACTGCTCCACCCCGCGATAGAGAGAACTATATCAAATATAGTCGAATTCTTCAAATACGCGTCGATATTGGCCTATTGTCACTTGAGCGTCTCGTTCGGTCAGCGGGAAGGCTTCGCCCAAGTGCGCTAAGGCGTTGCGCATACGATGCGCCTCCCACGCGAGATTGACGGTAGAAAATTGGAGCGGGTTGGCATGCTTGAGCTGTTCGCCCAAGGTCTCGCCCGGATAGCCCTGCTCGCTCATGAGCGCCGCAAGAATGGTGTCGGCTTCGAGGATGGCGCGGCGCCAATCGCTTTCGTTGGGAGACTCTGCCAAAGCCTCGACCTGTTGCCAGCGTGGATTTTTAACCGCTTGCTGTGCCTGCGTTTGATAACGCTCGCGCTCGACGCGCTCGCGCATACCGAAACCTTCGTACTCGGTCTGCATAAGACGAATACGCACGAAGACGACGGCGACCAAAAGTACGACCGAGATGACCATCCCTATAATGCCGATGTCGCCCGCGATAGCGAGCGCTTGGTCGTACGTGCTCGAGTTGATATGCACGCCGGTAAGCGCCTCGTAAATAAGGAGAAAAATATATTGAAAATTGATGTAGCCAAAGGCGCTCTCTGCTCCTGCCATACTGCTATTCTACCTCTCTTTTTTATCGAGTTACTTGGCTTCGAGGTCTCGCCCTATGGCGAAGAGCGTCGACTCATTGCCATGCGCTGCGGTCAGGTGGACGCCGACGGGGAGCTCCTTCCCTTCGCGCGAGACTGGATTGCCCGGGATTGAGATAGCGGGGTTGCCAGTGAGATTAGCCGTTACGGTGAAGATGTCCATGAGATACATCGAGAGCGGATCGGATTTCTCGCCGATTTTAGTTGCGGGGCACGGCGCCGTTGGCGAGATAATCGCATCGCATTTCTCGAGCGCGGCCCCGACTTCTCTTGAGAGCTGCGCGCGCGCCTCGGTCGCCTTGCCATAGTAGGCGTCGTAGTAGCCCGAGGAGAGCACGTAGGTCCCGAGCATAATGCGGCGTCGAACCTCGGGGCCAAAGCCTTCGCCGCGCGTTTTGGCATAATCTTCAAAAAGGGTTTTACCTTCGTGACGGACTCCCCAGCGCACGCCGTCGTAGCGCGCGAGGTTGGTCGAGGCTTCGGCCGGCATGATGATATAGTAGACGGCCAGCGCAAGCGCCGCCCCAGGGATCTCGACATCGACGAGCGTGTAGCCCTGCCCCTCTAACTTTTTAAGTGAGGCGTTAAACGATTCGAGCACATCGGCATCGACACCTTTCTCAAAAAGCTTACGCGGGACGCCTAATTTTTTTGTTAATTTTTTCTGTGGATACGCGCCGAGATCAATCGAAGTACTGTCCAGAGGGTCCTGCCCGCGCAGAGTATTAAAAAGAATTTCGACATCCGCAACACTGCGCGCGAAGGGACCGACTTGGTCGAGCGAGGATCCGAGCGCGATAACACCAAAACGCGAGACGCCGCCGTAGGTGGGCTTCAAGCCCACCAGCCCGCAGAAGCTCGAGGGCTCGCGCACCGAGCCGCCGGTGTCGGTGCCAAAGGCGCCGAGCGCCATGCCCGCGGAAAGTGCGGCGGCGGAGCCGCCCGAGGAGCCGCCCGCCACGCGCCGCTCGTCGTGCGGATTTTTGGTGACGCTGAAGGCCGAGTTCTCGGTCGAGCCGCCCATAGCAAACTCGTCGAGATTGGTGCGGCCGAGGAAGATGCCGCCCGCCTCTTTTAATTTGCGCACCACGGTCGCGTCGTAGCTCGCCGTGTAGCCCTGCAAGATTTTTGACGCCGCCGAAACTTTGCGGCCCTCAATCAAAATATTATCTTTCATTGCCATCGGGATACCGAGGAGTGTATTTTTTTCTCCCTGGGCGCGCCGCGCATCAGCGGCTTTGGCTTGCGCTTCGACATCGTCAAAGACTTCGAGATAGGCGTTGAGTGAAGGATTCCGTTTTTCAATCTCGGTAAGACAGGCGCGAGCAATATCCACTGCCGAAATTTCTTTCGCCGCCAATTTTTTGGCCGCAGAGGTTATCGAGAGATTGTTCAGCCCACTATTCATCTTTTTGTATTATTTTGCGCACCACATTGAAGCCGTCTTTTTCTTTAGGAAATGCTTCCCGTAAAGACTTTTCTTTACCGGCCAGAGGGTCATTTTCTTCACGTAGCGCGTCCTCGCGCATCACATTATGCAACTTTGGCATCGGCTTTTTGCCTCCCTCCCCCGCCCCGGCGACCGCGCTCACCTGGCCGACATATTCGAGAATGCCGGACATGTCTTTTTGGAGCGACTCGATTTCTTTGTCGCTCAACTCGAGCCGCGCCAGCGTCGCCAAATGCTGTACTTCTTCCCGCGAAATCATATCGAGATAGTAGCACTTTCAGGCGTTTTTCAACAGTTTCAAAAACTCCTGCTCTGAAAGGATTTGGACGTTCAATTTTTGCGCATCGGCGAATTTCGAGCCGGGGTCTGCGCCAGCCACGACCGCAAAAGTTTTCTTGGAGACTGAAGAGGAAACCGAGGCGCCGAGCTCGCGCAATTTTTCTTTCGCCTCATCGCGCGACATACTCTCGAGCGAGCCGGTGATGACAAATGTCTTGCCCGTGAGCGGCGCATTGGCAAGGTTCGACCTTGCCACAAAGTTCGGGTTCTCGATATGTAAAACTTTTTTGAGCCGCTCAATTAATTTTTCATTTTCCTGCTCGGCAAACCAGCCCACGATTGCATGCGCGACCACCTCCCCCACCCCATTGATGCCGGTGAGCACTTCTTCTTTTGCTTTTGCCACATCGTCTATTGTTTTAAATTTCTGTGCCAAGAGGATGGCGGTTTCTTCGCCGACCTGTGGGATGGAGAGGCCGGTGATGAGCCGGGCAAGCGACACATTTTTTGCCACTTTTTTAATTGACTCGATGAGTTTTTTGGCACTTACCTCGGCGAAGCCTTCAAGCGCGAGCAAATCGCCCGGCGCGAGCGTGAAGAAATCGTCATAGTGTTGTATGAGATTCTTTTCGAGGAGCGCGTCGACGGTCGAGGGGCCGAGGCCTTCGATATTGAGCGCCCCGCGGCTGGCAAAATGGCGGAACTTGCGCCGCAATTGTGCGAACGAATTTTTATAGACACAGCGCCACGCGGCCGTGCCGGGGATGCGCTCGATTTGGCCCTCGCCGCCACACTCGGCAACCCGCGCGGGCCACTGATACGCTTTTGAATTTTTAGGACGCAGTTCCAAGAGCACACGCACAATGTCGGGGATAACATCGCCCGCTTTTTGCAAAATAATCGTGTCGCCCACGCGCACGTCGAGGCGCTTAATCTCATCTTCGTTGTGGAGCGTCGCCCGCGAGACCACCGAGCCCGCAACCAAGACCGGCCGCAAATGCGCCACCGGCGTAAGCACGCCGGTGCGCCCGACCTGGAGCACGATGTCCTCGACCACGGTGGTGACCTGCTCGGCTGGGAATTTAAAGGCCACGGCAAAGCGCGGCGCTTTGCCGGTATAGCCCAAGCGCTCCTGGAGCGCACGGTCGCCGACTTTAATAACGACGCCGTCTATCCAATAGCCCTGGCTCTTTTTTTGTTCCTGCCATCGCTTCCAATACGCGATGATTTCTTCAACCGAATGCACCTTTTTAAAATGCGGATTCACGTTGAAGCCAAGCTCTTTGAGATAGCCGAGCTCTTCTTCTTGCGCCGCTGGTAACTCCTCTTCACTTTGCGCAACATCATAGATAAACGTGTCGAGCCCGCGCGCGGCGGCGATTTTGGGGTCGAGCTGGCGGATGGAGCCGGCGGCCGCATTGCGCGGGTTGGCAAACAGCGGCTTGCCTGCTTTTGCCTGGATATCGTTCAGCTCGCGCAATTGTTGTTCGCTCATCCACACTTCGCCCTCAACGGTAATATCGACGGGCCGCGGAAGCGTGAGCGGCACCGACTCGATGGTGCGAATGTTATGCGTCACATCCTCCCCCACCACACCATCGCCACGCGTAGCGGCCTGCACGAGCTCCCCTTGTTTATAGGTGAGTACCACTTTGAGCCCATCTATTTTGAGCTCGCACACATACGAAAGCGCTTCGACTGCGCTCAGGGTGAGTACTCGACGCACACGCGCGTCAAAATCGCGAATGTCCTCCTCGCTAAAAGCGTCGTTGAACGACCATTGCGCCACTACGTGTCGCACTTTTTTAAATGCTGTTTGTGCCTCACCCCCGACTCGCCCTGTGGGCGAGTCGGGGGTAGCTAGCTCGGGATATTCAATCTCCAGCGTGAGCAACTCTTGCTCGAGCTCGTCGTAGGCACTGTCAACAATCTCGGGCGCGTCGAGTGCATAGTAGAGATGGCGATGCCGCTCGACCTCTCGCTTGAGTTTTTCGTATCGCTCGCGCGCCTCTTTGCTTGCCATACCCTTAGCGTATCCCAAGGTGAGGCGCGCGGCTAGTAGCTCACTTTGATTTCGCGCTCGACCAAATTGGAGGCAGAGGTATTGCAGGTGTTGTGGCCATAGGAGAGGATGGTCGTGCGCTCAAAGCCGAGATAGAGAGATTTGCCGACCTGGACAGTCGTGCAGGCATTGGTGCCGTTCGTGAGCGTGAAGGTGGTGGTGGCGGCATTTGCGCCCGAGCTAATCGACCACGAAGAGCTGGGTGGAGTGCCGTGCGCCGCGATATCAATATTCTCACAAAAGACGCCCGAAGTTGGTGGGCTCGAAACGCTCGAGGTAGCAAAGGCACTCTTGTTAGTATTATATTTGTTGTCCCAATAGAGCGCGCACTCGGCCCCGGTGTCGGCGGCATACATGGCGTACTGCGACTGCGAGGTTACTTCAGAAAGCTGGAGCTGGCGCATCATGAGGTCGAGTATGGCGAGCCCGATGGCGAGTGCCAACGAGGCCACCAGCACAGCAAAAAACATCGTGAACCCGCCGTGGCGGGTGAACCCCCGCAGTATGTATTTAGTGTTTTTCATTGCCAATCAAAGATTTCTTCGCTGACACTCACGGAGCGTGTCACGCCGCCGACGTCCTGCCAGCTCACCGTCGTGCTGGCCATCGCCTCGCTATCACCCGCAATCACTTCTATTGAGCGTCTATAAATGCTCGGCGTTACCGTATCGCCGGTGGGCGTCGAATCATAGAGAAGTAGGGGGCACACGCCTGATGCATCACATGATCCTACCACCCCCGATATTGAACTTAAGGTGCACAGAGCATTCACACAGGTGGCGCCCGTTGCAGTGTTTTTCAGCGCCGAGAGCCAGATACCCGTGGGGCAGGGCGAGACACCCGCGTCGAGACATGCGGAGTCGCGCATGTGGCGAATATTTTCGATGGCGTCCTGCGCTAGATAGAAGGCGGTGGTTTGGTCTTTTGCAATGAGTGCCGCGTCGAGCCCGCGCGCGGCGATAGTCATCGGCCCGGCAATGGCTACCGTTAAGATGAGAATGGCGAACAATGTTTCGATGAGGGTAAAACCTGCCCGCCGGCAGGCAGGCCTTTTTTGCATATTATTGATCATAGACGCGTTGGGTTACCGAGCTCTCGATTCTGAAGGCAGATTGCTGTACCGACGTTACCGCAACATACCCTGCAATGAGAATAATAACGCGAGGCTGTTCGTTATCGGGACTGCCACGAGTCGAACCGGTGACATAAAACGTGAGGTTGGTTATCACGACGTCTGGCGAGGTCATGGGGAGCCAGGTGCTCCCCCCGTCGGTCGAGCGCAAAATACAGCCGACCGTGCCGGTGGCTTGCCCACACTTCTGCGCCGCGCCGCTTGGGTCGACGGTCGTGTTCTCGAAGATATACACGACCTCGACGCCGTCAGAATTGAGAAAGGCAAACACATTCGCGCCTGGCGACCCTATGCAATCCTCTGGACTGGTAAGCACCGTAGGCCCACAGGTTGCGTTAATCCCGCCATTGGACTGCCCGTGGTACTGCGTCCCCGTGCGGATGGTGCGCGACATAACGTCCAGAGCGGCGCCAAGGTTGTTGACCGCCGCACTAATGGCGTCGGCCTTGCGGTTGGCCTCCGAGAGCCCGAGGAGCGCACCGAGCGCCACCATCATCACAATGGTAAAGAGCGCCACCGACACCATCATCTCTATAAGGGTAAATCCGCGTTGCATAATTATGGTGGGGTGACGCCCGGCCCCCAGACGGCTACCTCGCCCGTGGTCGAGACGGTCACGGCGCGGGTGTCGCCATTGGGTGACGCCACATAGATGTAGGCGGTGGAATATGGCCCTCCAGAAAGAGCGCTCCCATCGCTTTTGAGCGCAACGAATTGCGCGTCGGGATTAGGCCGCTTAAAGAGAATCTCGAGGGTCACCAAGCCTTGAGGGCCGCAGTAGGTGTTCGTAGCGCTTTTGACGCAGATTTTTGATATCGTGTAGCCACTATTGAGCGAGAAGCTCTGCGCGACGACGTCCCCGGCATCGTATTGGCCATTGCCGCCGGCGGGAGAGGTATCACCGAAAATGAGATAGGATTTTTTGGCGTTGTACGGGACTGTGGTGATATAGACGCCGTAGGCGGGCGCGTAGGTATTGGTGCCACTGACCGAGACCCCCACCACGCTGACACCATAGACCTGCGTTTGGCGCACCGAGAGCGCGACGCTGTAGGCCAACGAGCGCAGGACGGTCGAGCTGTCGAACTTCCCTTGCTCAACTAAAAGCGAGAGGGTGATGAGCGACATAATGAGCAGCACCGCGAGAAGCTCAATGAGGGTGAAACCTGCCCGCCGGCAGGCAGGCCCCTTCTGTAAATTTTTTTTAAGGCGCGTGCTCATAGTTAGCATCCCTGGGCGAATGTGCCCGTCCCGTAGTAAATAGTATTGGGGGTAACCGAGTTGATGAGCCTCTTAGGGAAATCGCTCATGTTCTCCGGTGCAGTGAAGATGAGACAGTAGTTCTTGCCGTCGACGTCGGACTTATACAAATAGGTGTCTCCCCCTTTCGGATCCTTGGGCATGGTCGGAAGATAGGTTTGCAGAGAAGCGGCGAATGCCGGCGCGGAGAGACTCGTGAGAGTCATTGTATTCGGATAACTCCCGTTATCTCGATAGTACTGTTCGATGACACCCTGGATGGTGTCGAGGTCGGTCGCGCGCATGGTGTCGCGCGCTTTTACGCGCGAAGCGTTGAGGCCCGTCAGCACAATGCCCGCGAGTATCCCAATAATAGCGATAACGACCAACAGCTCGATGAGCGTAAACCCGCCTGTCCGGCGGGCAGGTCCTCTAGAAAAATATCGGGAGGTTGCTGAAGATATCCACATGAGCAAAGTATGCGAGCGCGGCCCCCAGTGCCAAAAACGGTGCGAAGGGAATTTCGCTCTGCATAGTCATTGTACGCCCTCTGTTGCTCCACCGCTTTGGCAAATGTGCGTAAGCGATGAGGAGTAGACCCACCGCGGCACCCAGCCACACCGCGAGCATCAGTGCAGTGCCGCCTAAACTTAATCCCAAAAGCCAGCCGAGCGACAACTCAAAACCGCTGTCGGCCCAACCCATCCACTGGCCACGGGAAACAAGCGAGAGCAAAAAAAGCGGCAGGGCTAAAAGCGGCCCGGCGGCAAAAATCGTCCAATCTCCCATGAGCGACGCGCCCTGTTGCCAGAGAATAAAGATATAGAGCAGTGAGAGACCAATCAAAAGTAGGGAGCACGACCACGGGATGATGAAGTGGCGCAAATCGTAGATGACGATAAAAAGAATGGTGAGCCACACGAGGAGCCAAAATGCGTATAAAAGAGGGTTTGGGTTGAGGAGATACACGCCGAGCGAAAGTAGCGCCGCCACGGCCTCGACCAGTGGATATTGTATTGATATATGCGTGCCGCAGTAGCGACAGCGGCCGCGCAGGAAGAGGTAGGAGAGGATCGGCACGAGGTCGAGCGCCACGAGCGTGTGGCTACACCGCATACAGCGCGAGCGGCCGCGCGCAATCGAGACCCCGGTGCCGAAGCGGAAGGACAGCGCGTTGAGGAAGCTCCCCAAAATCGCGCCGAGCACAAGCGCGGCCGCGACAAAAATAGCGCTATCCCCCATCACTACCATTGAGCCGCGCCAGGGGAATATAGAGCAAAGGTATTATCGGCGTTGTTCTTAGGGCGCGGGTAGGGATTATTTCCCGAGCTACCATAGGTGTAGGTCTCGACTGTTTTAAAAGCCAACAACATGTAGTCGTTCCCGTTTGAAGAATACATATAACAGTTATCGGTAGCGGGCTTCGGATCGGTCGGCAAGACCGCCATGTAGTTGGGGGTTAAACCCGGTATCCATGCCTCCGTCCCCCCGGTGAGGGTGTTTGGCATATCACCTTTGTACCAATTTTGATCCGTCGCGCAATTTCCATGCCAAGAATTATCTAAAACTCCCGGCGCTAATGCGTTAGTAAACGTCACTGGGTAGGTGTTGTTGTCGTTGTAATACTCCGAGAGCGTCAGCTGCAGATTTTTGAGGTCAGAGATGCGCTGCGAGTCGCGCGCCTTGGCGCGGGCACTCCCGAGCGAGACCATGACAATAGAGGATAGGATGCCAATAATAGCGATGACCACCATCAATTCGATAAGCGTAAAAGCACGTTTGTACATCATAGCTACACTATAACCCGAAAAATCGGGTAACTATGGGCAGATGACGCCATAGGTCGGAGCCGTCGTGTATGACTTCGCGTTGCCCGCCGAGTCCATACAGAAGACACCGGTGCTGGTGCGGCCATAGACGGCAAAGGCTGTGACGTTCGTACTAAAACCAGACCCAGATCCAACACCGTTATTATAGACCGCCATCGGGTGGGTATCGGTGTTCGCAACCGCGCCCGCATTCAACGCCCCAGCAGTCGTGTAGCCACTCGGCGCATTGTTCACCGCATCTGCAACCAAAGTGCCATAATTGCCCGTATTCAACAGAGACTGCACACCCCCAGCGACAGTGAAGGAATTGTTGTAATTACCGCCAGGATAATCATTTTCCATCTGGGTGCGGATTGAGCGAACGTCTGAAATGATACGGGTATCCTTGCCTTTGTTGCGCGCGCTGTTGAGGGAGACGAGTACGATACCGGCCAAGATGCCAATGATGGCGATAACGACGAGTAATTCAATGAGGGTAAAAGCGCGTTTGTACATGATAGCTACATAATACCCCAAAATAATAGGGTGCTATGCCAATAAGTGCACATCTAAAACAAAATCCCCAGCACAGCCGGGGATTTTGCTAGAGACAAAGGGTGAAGGATTACGGGCAAATGATGCCGTAGGTCGGAGCCGTCGTGTATGTTTTCGAATTGCCGGTTGAATCCATACAGAAGACACCGGTGCTGGTGCGCCCATAGACGGCGTATGCCGTCACATTCGTGGTGAAAGCACCTGCAGCTACCACGCCATTGTCGTAGATCGCTATCGGCTTGGTGTCAGTATTTGCAACTGCACCCGCGTTAAACGGAGCGGCGCCCGTATAACCAGTCGGTCCATAGCTAACCGCATCCGAAGACAGAGTAGCGTAGTTGCCTGTGTTGAGGAGTGTCTGTGCAGCGCCAGCAGGAGTGAACGAAGCGTTGTAATTAGCACCACTGTAATCATTTTCCATCTGGGTGCGGATTGAGCGCACGTCAGAAATGATGTGGGTGTCATTGCCTTTAGAGCGCGCGCTGTTAAGGGAAACAAGCACGATACCGGCCAAGATGCCGATGATGGCGATAACGACGAGGAGCTCGATAAGGGTAAAGCCTTTTGCCACCCCGCGAGAGAATTTGCTAAACATGTTGTTCATAAATAATGATTAATACTCTGCTTATTAATAAGTTGCAGGTGGGTTTAGTATAGCCCGCCACGGCCTGTGTATACAACGCCCGTGTGGATAACGGCTGGGAGCCGGGGTTTAGATACTCGCGGTTGAGTTGTAGATCGGCAGGAGCACCGAGGCAAGGAGGACACCCACGCCAAGGGCCAGCGCGATAATGAGTGCTGGCTCGATGAGCGAGACGAGGGTATCAACAGCCGCATTAACCTCGCGATTGTAGAACTTAGCCATGCGCTCGAGGATGGTGCCCATCTCGCCGGTCTCTTCGCCGATTTTTATCATTTGGAGCATAATCGGCGGCATTTCATGGGGATAGCGGGCCAAGGCTTGCGAAATCGGTGCGCCTCCTTTGACCGCCTCGAGCGTCTCGAGCAAAATCGCCTCATACACATCGTTCTCGATAACGCTCGCGGTTATTTCAAGCGCACGCACCGCCGAGATACCCGAGGTGAGCATCACGTGCATGTTGTCGGCAAAGCGTGAGAGGTAGAGCTTTTGATAAAGGTCGCCTATGTAGGGCACGGCGAGCTTGGCGCGGCTTAAGGCCATACGGCCGTTGGGCGTCTGGCCATAGCGATAGAGAATATAGGCCCCGATAATGAGCCCTATCAAGATAAAGATGCCGAATTGGGTAAGAAAATTACTAAAACCAAGCACGATTTGGGTAATTAAGGGGAGAGAACCACCATCGCCTTCGATAATGGAGGCGATTTTGGGGATAACGAGCGTGAGCATGAGTGTCATCACCGCGACGAAGGTCGCCATAATAAACGCCGGGTAGATTAACGCGTTCTTGGCTTTGCTTGAGAGCTCATAGGTGCGGTCGATATAGTCGGCCAAGAAGATAAAGGTTTGGTCGAGCTTGCCCGACTCCTCGCCCGCGCGCACCATGTTGACGTAGAAGGCCGAGAAAGCCTTGGGATGTTTGGCGAGCGCCGCCGAGATGCTGGTGCCTCCCTGCAGGTCGTCGCTTACTTCGGTGAGGATCTTTCGCAGTGCGGGCTTCTCGGCCTGTTCGGCCAAAAGCCGAAAGATGCGCAGAGCCGAGACCTGCGCCTCGAAGAGTGTCGAGATCTGCCGCGAGAGCATGACGACGTCGCGGCTGGAGACTCCGCCAAAGAAGTTGCCGCCCGAGATTGCCGCCGCAAAGCCCTTTTTATCGGTGCTCTCGAGCAGGGTGATGGTGAAGCCGCGCTGTTGGAGCGACTGGATGGCGCCGTCCTGGGTGGCCGAGTTTACCACGCCGGATTGCGGTGCGCCTTTCTCATCTAATGCTTCGTATTTGAACTCCATATAATATTTTTATAGCAATTGCTCGAGCGCTTTCGGATTCCACGAGCGCAGATGGGCGTCCTCGACGGTAACTTCGCCCGCACGAACTAAATCGGCCAAGCTGCGGTTGAGGTCGATCATACCTGATTCGGCACCGGTCTCGATGACGGTCTGAATCTCGTGGGTGCGCTTCTCGCGGATGAGATTGGCGACCGCCGGGGTGGCGACCATGAGCTCACAAGCCGGGATGAGGCCGCCCGAGATGCGCGGGATAAGCCGTTGAGAGAAAATCCCCGCCAGAGAGCCGGCAAGCTGGATGCGAATCTGCTCTTGCTGACCAGCCGGGAATGAATCAATAATGCGATCGACGGTCTGTGCCGCGTTGTTGGTATGGAGTGTCGAGAAAACGAGGTGCCCCGTCTCGGCGGCAGTCACCGCCGCGGACATGGTCTCGGGCGTGCGCATCTCCCCCACCATGAGCACGTTGATATCCTGGCGAAAAACGGATTGGAGTGCCTGCTCGAAGCTCTCGGTGTCTATGTGCACCTCGCGCTGGTCGACGACCGAGCGTTTGTTGTCAAAAAGAAATTCGATAGGGTCCTCGATGGTAACGATATGCTCCGCGCGCTCTTGGTTTATTTTCTCGATAAGCGCCGCCATGGTCGTCGTTTTGCCTTGGCCCACCGGCCCCACAATAAGGAAGAACCCCTGCGAACGCGCGGCGAAGGCTTCGACCGCCGGCGGCAGGCTCAACTCGGCAATAGTACGGATAGCTTTGGGGATAACACGCAGGGCGGCACCTATCTTACCTCGCTGGAAGAATGCATTCCCCCGAAAGCGGATGAGGTCGTCGAGCGCATACGAAAAGTTGGCTTCCTGCGTACCCAAAAAGCTTTTCATACGCTCCTCGCCCAGCATCTCCCGCAATAGCCCCTCGATATCCTGCGCAGTGAGCGCTGGCATAGAAAGAATAGGCATAAGCGCGCCAGAAACGCGCGTCATTGGTTGAGTACCCACACCCAGGTGCAAGTCAGAGGCGCCTTGTGAGATGACGGTATCGATGAGCTCTTTGAGTTTTTTTGAATAATCCATAAATAATATAGTGCACTAATTATTATTGAGGTTGTGCTGGCGCCTCGGGCTCTATCCCCCCCTGCTCGTCAATTGCCAAGGGCGCGGGCGTCGGGAGCGTGTCGTCTTCCGATAGCTCAAACGCGCCGCCCAGCGAGTTGACCTCTTCGAACGGCACCGTGCCCTGGGCTGACTTAATGATAGCATCCTCTTTCATGGTGATCATGCCGCGCTTGCGCACAATCTGAAACATCTGCTCTTCGGACTCTCGGGCGAGGATTGAACGCTCCAGGTCGGCATTCATTTCAAAACACTCAAACACCGCGACGCGCCCTTTGGTGCCCGAGGGATTCTCGGGCGTCGCCTCGAGCCGATAGACATCATCAAGCGGCGGGACTTCGGACATATATTCGGCCGGCAAATCTTTAAATTGATCTTTAAACATGGCGGCCATGCTCGCCTCGACTTTCATCTTTTTGCCCGTGCCGGGCACGAGCGTGCGCGCCAGGCGTTGCGCACATCCTAGGATGAGCACCGGCGGTATCAAATACGGCTCGACCCCCATGTCCAAAAGGCGCGGCACAATGCCGACCGCGTCGTTGGTGTGGATGGTCGAGAGCACGAGGTGGCCCGTGAGCGCCGCCTGCACCGCCAGGTTGGCGGTCTCGTTGTCACGGATCTCACCCACCATGATGATGTTGGGGTCCTGGCGGAGTGTTGTGCGCAAGCCGTTGGCGAAGGTATAGCCGATTTCGGGGCGGATTTGCGATTGATTGACGCCGGGGATGGTGTACTCGACCGGGTCCTCGAGCGAGAGCACGTTTTGCCGCTCGCGGTCTATCTCGTTCAGAATGGCGTAGAGCGAAGTCGATTTACCAGAGCCGGTCGGCCCCGAGAAGAGGATCATGCCGAAGGGTTTCTTGATGGCGATGCGGATGAGCTCCAAATTACGCTTCGAGAGGCCGAGGTCGTCGAGCCGGAGTTCCTGCGCCGAGGAGCCGAGAAGCCGCATCACCACTTTCTCGCCGTAGTAGGTCGGGAAGGTCGAAACGCGGAAGTCGACTTTGACGCCGCCCACCCGAGCCGAGAAGCGGCCATCTTGCGGTTTGCGCTTTTCGTCCAGCCGCATACTCGAGAGCACTTTGATGCGCGCCACCACCGCCGCGTGCACCTTCGAGGGCAGGGTGATGTTGGTGATGAGTGTGCCGTCAACGCGGAAACGCACGCGGGTTTTGTCGACCAAGGCCTCGACATGGATGTCGGATGCGCGCTGTTCGAACGCGTGCCGAAGAATGGTTGCCACAATCTTGGTGACGGGCGCGCCCTCGGCGAGCGAGGAAGCTGCGGTGTCGGTTATTTCATCTTCGCTAAACGAGACGGCTTTGCCTTCTTTACCGCCTTTAGCCACCTCATCTGCTTCAGCTAGAGACTCACCTTCGAGTTCGGTGAGCGCGTCGCTCACTTCGCCGGTGAGCCCTTTGTATTGGGCCGACACTTTATCAAAGTCGGTGGTCGAGATAAGGAATATTTTGTACGGCGTGCCGATTTTGCCCGAGATAAAGGTGAGCGCGTCGCGCGCTTCGAGATTGTCGGGGTCGGTGATGCCGACTTCCAAAACGCCGTCTTGAACATCCAGCGGCACAAAGTGGTAGTAGCGCACCGACTCTTGGGGGAAACGCCGGAGCGTATCAAACGGTATGGGGCCATCAACGGTGCGGGTCGGAATACCGTAGTATTGGCCCTTGGCCTTTAAAATCTCGGCAAGTGGGACGCCGGCTTTGACGAGCGCGGCTTCGGGGTCGCCGGGTACATGAGCCACCTGCGCGCGCAACTCGGTAACCTTCGCCTTATCGAGAGCGCCATTTTCTTCAAGAATGGACAGGATATCCATAGCACGCTAGCGAGAACGTAATGGCAGGGTGATGGCCGGGGTGTTTGAAGGAGTCGTGGGAGCGATTGAGGTAAATGGTGCAAAAGGGTTCGCGCGGCCGACTGGCTGGGTGGGGATGGTGGTGCCAAAATTGTTCAGCGAAACGAATGTTGGGTCGGTGAAGACAGCGCCGTTGAGCTCAATAGTTTGGAGATTAGAAAGAGTCACCAACAATTGTTGCGAAACGGTTGTGGTTGAATCTGTGGTCGTGAGCGGAGCAGGCGCGCCTGAACTCGCAAAAAGATAATACCCAAGCCCCAGGATGACCACCAGGATGCCACCGGCCAGAAGAGCGTTACCTTTTATAAATTGAAGTATATTTTGCATAGTTTAATGGAGCCAATAGGTACGCAGACTAAAGCTATACGAAGTCTCTGAACCGGAGGCCGGTGCCGAAAACGAGAGCTTGTCGATGTCGAGAAGACGCTGGCTATGCTCCAAGTCCTGCATGAATGCCAAGAAGGTTGGGTAATCAGTCTTAATAGAAAAACCGACATCGGTATTGCCTACCGGGCCACCACCCGTACCCACGGCGCCCGCGGCACTCGCGGTGTTCGCACCACTACTTAATGCGCCGAGTTGGACATTGCTTAAGGCAAGATTATGGCGGGCGGCAATGCTGTTGATATCGATGAAGAGCCGGATAGTGTCGACATTGTCGGGCAGAACGTACTGGAGCTTACTGATGTCGTTTTTCGAAAAACTATTCCGTTTGTCCAAAAGCTGGTCGCGCATAGCGTGGAGCTGTGCGGCTTTGTTAAGCGCATCGTCATAGGAAGTATTCTTCGCGGCAAGAGCCTGTGCCGCTTGATAGGCCGGGTCGGTGTAGAAAATAAAGAGGCCGAGGGCCGCAATAACTAATGCTATTGGCAGGGCGTAGCGCATCATGGCTTGAATTGCGAATTAGTAGTAGGAGGTGTGGTAGAGCTGGCAGGCGTGACCGTCGCGGGAGCGCTCGGTGCCACAGCTGGCGTGTTGGGCGAGGTGGCAGTGTTCGATGCGGCAGGGGAACTCGTGAGGCCATTGGCGTAGTTAAACAATGAGGCATCGACGGTGGCCTTGACCGAGAAGGAGACGCCGCCCGCCTGCCCTACCGTAACATCCGAGAAGACGAGGTCTTTGAGCACCTTGCTCGCGCCAAATTGATCGCTCTGGAGCGCCACCGAAGCGAAACTGTTGCCCTGGCCCTTAACCGAAATGTCGGCAGAGCCGTCTTGATTTAGGCTATAGTCAAAGCTGGTGAGCTGTACACTCGTGAGCGTCTGTGCCGAGAGGAAATCAAACAGCGCAGTCGGCGCGACGTGACTTTTCAACAACCCTTCTGCGGATTTAATACGAGCGTCGAGGCGCTCGAGGTCTTGTATGGTCGAGGGGTCGAACGCGGCCTCGGCTTTCGCCAGAGAATCGCTTTTTTGTGCAATGGCGTTCGTGAGAAACTGTTGGTAGGCAAGGACTCCCCCGGCCGCCAAAATAGACGGGATGAATAGTAAGAGAGCAACAAGAAGTGCCAGGCTCGCGACACCGCCGTCTGAATGCTCGGCTATGCCGAGCGGCCGTTTAGGGATGAAGGAACTGGGCGCCGATTGGTCCATCGTTGGCATTAGTATATAACGATAAAAAATAACAAGGGTGTTTCTATCAACATGCAGCTATCCCATCTCTTGTAGACGACGCAGTGCGAGCCCCACCGCAACCGAGAACTCAGGCCCCGCTTCTTTGAGAATATTTTCGAGAAATGCGGGTGACTGCGTTTTGCCAAAGGGGTCGGCAAAGCGAATCTCGGTCTGAACGAGCCCTTGAGCATATTCACGCAAACCTTTAATGGTGGCACCGCCGCCGGTTAAGACTA
>CAIUOD010000025.1 GCA_903900775.1 Candidatus Adlerbacteria bacterium
GTTCTCCCTCCTCGAGGCTATGCCCGAAGGCCACACCATCGACATCCTGGGCGGCGGCGGGGATAAATATATCGGCCTTATGGGGCCCGAAATGAACGAATACGAGCGGATCCGCATTGAAAAACAGGTGCGCCTGCGCTACATCAGCACCGGCGGGAACGTGAACTATCTCAAAATAATGGCTCAAAAGCGCGAGTTTTTTGACTATCGGGTGCTCCCCTCGCCTGCCCCCGGGGTCGACACCGACATTTTGCTCGATAAAATCATCTTCCACCTCTTCGGCGAGCCAGTTGTCTCTTTTACGTTCACAAATAAGGAGATTTCGGACGGATATCGAAAGTTTTTTGATGTGCTTTGGAACATGTCGGCCAGCTAATTTTGGGTAAGACAAAGCCCTCGATTCAAATAGTGCCGACAGAGGGTGGAGATAATATTTATCCTCAAAATCAGCCTATAGTAATCAAGGGCTTATGAACGGTTGTGCCGGTATCTGTTTATCTAGCTTGCGGTTGAACTGGGATACCGCTTTTAGTTAATTGTTGTAGAACATTGAGGGGATCCTCGTATCGTTCCACAATTTAAATAGACAGATGGCACATGCATGCATATGGCCAAAGAACTAAGCTGAAAGCTTAATGAAGAATAGGTAGGCGGCGACAGGGTAAGCGTCGCGAGTCCCATTCACCCACCAAGTTTTCAAGCAACAACCTAATGTAGATAGTATCAGTCTAAAGGACAGTGTAAAGGACATCAAAGACAAATGTGTGGATAACAAAAGGGATTTTAAAGGACACTTCACTAAACAAAGTATTTTCCCCTTATTTCTCTTATCTTTTCTTCTTCTACCTCGTCTTTCTTCTCCTTCCCTTCCCTGCCCAATAGCAAAAGATCGGCATCTGATAGCTTGCTCAAGGCCATTGCTTGCTTCTCCAAATAGTCGGCTTCATTTTTAGCCGGATCGTCCAGCACCTCCTCAAGCAGGGCGTGCAATATCCAGCCAATGCGCGACCCCGGAGTTTCATGAATAACCTCCATGACCCGTGCGCCGTCTATCTTGAGCATCCCCACCGATATTGGGTCGTGCAGGGCTTGTTCTATCATCGATTGGTACATGCGGAGGCGGAAAGGCTGTTCTTTAGGCCGCCCAGTGCCAATACGGTCGCAAATGCGCAATTTTACCAAATCTTCTATATTTTCCTTACCAACATTGACGATTATGCGCCGCACGGCAGAAAGCGTTATTTTGTCCGGATCCGAAAAAAACATGTGCCAACGCACCAATTTGTTCACTTTTTCGATAGTTTCACGTGTAAACTTAAGCCTTTCAAGGATTTTTTTGGTCATACGGGCGCCCACCACCTCGTGGCCGTGGAAGGTCCAGTCGTTTTTCTCGTCCGAACGGCGGCGACTGGCTGGCTTGCCAATGTCGTGCAATAAAGCCGCGAGCCGGATTTCCTGGTTCCAGCCCTTGTCGGCCGCGTGCTGTACCGCCCGCAGATTATGCTCGAAAACATCATATTTATGGGCCTGATTTTGATCGGTGCCCATCCCCTCTTCAAGCTCGGGGATAATATACCGTAAAATCCCCAATTTTTGGCTTAAAACAAGGGCTTTTTGCGGCTCGCTGGAGTTCAAAATGCGGATAAATTCGTCCCGAATGCGCTCTTTGGATATCTTCTCGAGCTGATTCGCGCACTCCTGCATAGCGATTTCGGTCTTTCCATCAATTTCAAAGCCGAGCTCGGCCGCTATGCGCACCGCACGCAATATACGAAGCGCGTCCTCCGAAAATCGCTCTTTTGGCTCCCCCACTGCCTTGACCAGCCTCTGTTCGAGATCCTTGGCCCCGCCAAAGAGGTCTAATAACTCTTTCTTGGGATTATAGGCCAGGGCGTTAATCGTGAAATCTCGCCGCTTCAAATCCTCCTCGATCGTCTGTGCATAAGCGATACTGTCGGGCCGCCGCGCATCGCTATACTTCCCTTCTAGCCGATAGGGCGTCGCCTCGATAACTTTGAGCGTCTCGTCTTTTGCGTCTTCGTTCACAATCCCGACCGTGCCAAAATCGTTGGTATAGAAAGTATTTTCGAACAATCCCTGGATTTCTTCGGGAGTGGCGTTGGTGGCAATATCCCAGTCTTTTGGCCTGCGCCCAATGAGCAAATCCCGCACACAGCCGCCCACCACATAGCACTCAAAGCCCGCTTGCTCGAAGCGCTCCAATACGATTAATATCTCTGGGGGCATTTGGCTCAAAGTGGAATGCATGGCACAATCCTAGCACGGGTGGGCGCCCGTAGCTCAATGGATAGAGCACTTGGCTTCGGACCAAGGGGTTGTGGGTTCGAATCCTGCCGGGCGCACAAAAAATATGCTAGAGTTTCAGGGTACGCGGCCATAGTTTAATGGTATGACGGCTCCTTGCCAAGGAGCAGATGGGAGTTCGATTCTCCCTGGCCGCACCAGAATCCCCGCTCATAAAGGTCAAATCTGTGGATAAGACTGGGGAAAGGTGCGTAAAGGACAGATTTTTGCCCTTTAAAGTGACTCAAACGTTTCTTGTGTAACACTTTCACGGGAAACACTTGCCAATACAATGGCTAAAAGTAAGAAAAGGAAGGTGGGTGATGTTGGCGAAGGCGTGGTTTGTCGTTATTTAGAGGGACACGAGTTTACTGTCCTAGAACAAAACTATTGGAAGCCATGGGGAGAGATCGACATTGTGGCCGAGAAAGATGAGGTTTTGCACTTTGTTGAAGTCAAATCTGTTTCGCGTGAAATGAGTTCTGGGTTTGGTTCTGTCCGGCCGGAGGAGAATATGCATGGCAATAAGGTCAAGCGTCTGAACCGGGCCATACAAACCTACCTTTTGGAGCGGAAGGTGGGGGAGCGGGTGGCGTGGCAGATCGATCTGGCTTGCGCGTATCTAGACTTTTCGACCCGGCGGGCAAAAGTTGAGTTACTGGAGAATATTGTCCTTTAAAGGTAAACTTGCTTGGTATAACGCTACGGGGCGTAGTACACCGGTAGTATGCGTGCTTTGGGAGCACGAGAACCGAGTCCGATTCTCGGCGCCCCGAACGATATAAGAAGAAAATGGAACGGATAACCCTCACCACACAGCCAGCCCAGGGATATGAATTGCTCGACTCGGGGCAGGAGGAGAAGCTTGAGCGCTTTGGCGAGGTGGTGCTCGCACGGCCCGACCCGCAGGCGCTGTGGGAGAAACATTTGCCCGAGGAAGCGTGGCAAAAGGCGCAGGGGCGCTATGTGCGCGGCGGCCGCGAAGGGGAGTGGCTCACGGACGGCACGACTTTACCCAAAGAGTGGGGGATTGAGTTTGGGGGCTTCAATTTTTTAATACGGCCGACGTCGTTTAAACACACCGGGCTCTTCCCCGAACAGCTCGCCAATTGGGAGTGGGTTGGAGACGCTCTCCACAAAACATCTCTGCTCCGGAGAGATAAACAGGCTCCTAACTCCTCCGCAGAGAATTTTGTTCCGAGCGTCCTGAATCTCTTTGGCTACACCGGGGGTGCCACACTCGCCGCCGCGCGCGCGGGGGCCTCGGTGACGCACGTGGATGCCTCTAAAGTCGCCGTAGCCTGGGCGAAAGAAAATGCAGTAGCCTCGGGGCTTGGCGAGGCGCCCATCCGCTGGATGGTGGACGACGCGATGCTTTTTGTGAAGCGCGAGATAAAACGCGGCAAGCGCTATGACGGCATCATCATGGACCCGCCGGCCTTCGGCCACGGCCCCAAAGACGAGCTATGGAAAATCGAAAATGATTTTATCGAGTTGGTGCGCCTCTGCGGCGAATTACTCTCTGACCAGCCACTTTTCTTTTTAATGAGCGGTTATGCGGCCGGCTATTCGCCGCTCGCCTTTGCCTACAATTTAGAACAATTTGAGAAAAAATTCGGCGGTGGGGTAACCTGCGGCGATTTGACGATAGAAGAAAAAGGGAGCGGCAGATTGTTACCCTGCGGCATCTTCGCGCGCTGGCAGAGTAAATAGTTCACACCATGTGCGCTTGACGCGCGAAGGGGGATTCGATAAGGTTGATGGGTGGAACACTCCCAGATTATCTTTATCTGGCACAAGTACCTCCTGACAACAGGGGGTCTTGCGAGTAGGTAGTTCCGCACGAACTGACCAAATCGACCAAGACCCCAAAAGGGTCTTTTTTGGTTTCGGCCGATGAACCTTCAACAGGGAGATGGAGAATGTTGGACGGAGTGATTGGAGACGACGTCACTGGCGATCAGCCTCCCGTGTCACGGAGAGCGCCTGCGGGCGAATTCTATGAGATCCCCGAAGTCGGCCAGGACGGCAAAGTTGTCGGCGCCGTTAATCTGGAGGTGGGGACAAACTCTTCTTGCCGGCGAGACCGTTTCGACGGCAGTGGACTCTCGGACGGCCGGCGGCGGCCCTGCGAATAACAGTTCGATGGCGTTGCGCGCTGGGGCACTACCCCCAGCGCGCGCTTTCTTTTTTTATTTACTACTGCTTATTCAACACTGCCTCGAGCGCCTGCGTCTCCTCTGGCGCAACGTTCGTATTAAAAATGATTGCCTCTTTTTCTACATCACCTTCGAGAAGCGCGGCGATGCCGCCTAAACCCTCTGCCTTGAGCGAACGATCAATGTGGGCAAGCAGAATCGCGCGCAGATCGCGGCCACCGGTGGTCGCGGCGACGCTCTCGGTCGTGATGATGCCTTGAAGCGCGCCATCGCGCAGGCGCACCGTGGCGCCCCCCGAAGAACCTTCTTGCGAGACAATCGTGCCCGGGACCGAGACCATATCAACCGTGCTTGTGGAGTTGAAGGTGAGTAATTTTTCAACCGCGGTCACCGTGGAGCTGATAAACAAATTCGTCTGGACCGTACTGCCGCCGAGAAACTCGGCCGGGTAGGCGGCCAAGAGCACCGGCTCGCCAGTGTCGCTCTCGTCGATGGCCATGGTCAGCGTGGGGAAGTTTGCGGGCAGGGGAGAGCCGTCGAGTGAGTCGGTAATGAGAAGAAACGCGTAATCGTTCTCTCCGGTGCCGGTGATGTTTTGGCCGCCAATCTTGCTTGCATTCGCTTTAATCCACGCAGGTGGCAAATAAAGCAGCCGCGCTGTGTATTTAGATTGCGCTGGGCTCCCGACCCGCACCACACATCGCACATTATTCGCGTAGGGATAGTCGCGCAGGAGAAAATATTGCGCGACATGCGCGTTAGTGAGGATGACGCCACGTTTATCAACAATAACCCCGCTACCGGAGAGCGGATTAAAGTAACCGCTCCCGCCCGACGTGCACAAAATGTTAACCAGTGCCGCGCGCGCTTTGGCGTCGACCTGGGCCTGGCTCACGGTGGGAGCTTGGACAGGCGCAGGCGTTGCCACGGGGGCTTCTGGAGCGCGGTGAGGGGCTGTAGCCGCGCTCGGGCGCACCGTTGTGACTAGCGCTGCCGCAGGGCGGGGGAGCGTTGCTGAAGAGGTAGCTAATCCAACTGCCGCTGGTTTGTCGGCCAAGACCATAGGCGCTGGCGCTGGAGTAGTTGAGCCGGGCGAAAAAAACAATCCGAGCGCGCCGAGCACTATCGACACCACTGTATGCAAAAACCCCATGAGGGCAGTATAGTACGGTTAGGCGGGATTAGTTTAGTGGTAAAACGACAGTTTTCCAAACTGTAGTTACCGGTCCGATTCCGGTATCCCGCACTACTTCGTTCTGCTGACGCAGAGCTACGCAGTGCACGCACAAGCAAAAACCCGCCAACTGGCGGGTTTTTGCTTCTCGAGAGAGAATCTGCTTATCTAACAGCTTCTTTGAGTGCTTTGGCGGCCTGGAACTTAGGCACGCGCATAGCGGCGACACTGACGCTCTCGCCCGTGCGCGGGTTGCGTGCCATACGAGCGGCGCGCATCTTCGCTTTAAAGGTACCCAGACCAGCAATGGAGACATCGTCCCCACCTTTGAGCCCACCAACAATGGCTTCTATCATCGCTTCGACAGCGCGCTCGGCATCGGCCTTAGTGGTGCCCAAGACACCGTGCACTTTCTCTGCGATATCCTGCTTGTTCATAGCTATGATTAACAAAAAACTATTGATAAATAAGCACGTACCCTGTTTCGGTAGTATACCTGCTCCCAAAAACCTTGCAATAGAGCCACGGGGGATACCTGCCCGCCGTCGGGCGGGGGAAATTATGGACAAAACTATTTTTTATTCCCTTATTTAATCCTTATTCCACAGCGCTTCGAGGATTTTGCGCAATCCATCAGCCGCATAGGTGCTGTCGAGGATGGTGGTGTGCATATTTTCCGCATCATCGATACGGACAAAGCCATCGCCGACCTCAAAGGAGATGTTGCCGGGGAAATCCTTTATAGCAACGCGTTTTATCGCAATACTTTCCCTTTCCTCTTCGGTTAAATGCTCAAGATTAATGAGATACCCGGTCGCTTCCTGCTCACGCATAACGCGAAAGCGGATGCCGGCATTGACTGCTTTTCTATCCCAATCGGTATACAGCTTGATAATGCGCGGGTCTGCGTCAGCGAGGCCGCCATAAAACGAGATGAAGGTTTTGCCGCGCATTTCTTCAAACTTAAAATCGAGCGCCTCGCCTAAACCTTGGAGGCCGCTGTAGAAATATACATTTGCGTTGGGCACCGAGCGCAGTGCCTCGAATTGGGGGAGCAGGCGCTCGACCTCGTGCACTTTTCCCCTTTGTTCATGAATATATTCTTTGATATTCCGAGCCGAGAAAAGCGCTTTTTTCGCATGCGGCACTTTGAGCACCAAACCTTTTTGCCGCAGATCGTCCAAAATAACATACACCGTCGGCCGCTTGATGCCACAGCGCTCGGCTACGCGATAGGCGGTCGAGCTCTCGAGCGAGAGTAGAGCCAAATATACCCGTGCCTCCTTGTCGGTCAGGCCAATTTCTTCGAGCGAGCGCAGCAACTCCGGCGCAAACTCCATGCGGACACTTTACTCCCGCAAAACAAAAGAGTCAATTATTTTGACTACTATACAAATATGCTTTTCTCTAAAGCTTTTTATGTGCTTTTTCAATACGCATATTTTGACTATACAAATATTCGTTGCAAACTATAGCCTGCGAACCTTGAAACCGCTGGGGGTAACTCGGCAAAGTTGAAAAAGGAGTATCCAGATGAATGAGATCTCTCGCTACGCCGTTGTTGCGGCTTCACCCATCATCTTCGCGTCGCTCGGTTGGTGGTGTGGGCATCGTGTACGGAATGTACGGACAAAACTAAGCCAGGACGGCTACTATGGTCTCTGCGAGGCTCTCTTCCTTTTTACCCTCATTATATTGATGGTCAACATGATCGTGCTCGACAAACTCGGGCTCGTTGGTCATGAGCTAGCATTCCTACTGCTACTTGCCAACGCTATCCTGTTTACAGGAACCTTTGCTCTTGGCCGAAGGAGCAAGACCTCAATGGCTGTGATACTGGTAGTGTTCGCCTTTGCTTGGATCACTTGCCCAGACAAACTGATAATCTGGCCCACTGATGGGAATATTGGGATTATCTGCCCCTGGGGTCCGACTTTGACGTGCAGAGAGTATTCTCGCGTGGAAAATCCTCTCAAATTCTGGGATGGGGGCTTGCGAGATGTGCCGCGGCCGCCGGATATATGGCGACTGTGGGTACTCCAACAATACGTGCCGCAGGATCCAAGTGTGTGCGACAAATCGTGCTTGGCAAGGCGCGAGGAAGATGCGCGCTATCTCGCCGAACTATGTGCCATGCGCAATGACATTCAGCACGCGGCAGAGGATGTCTCCCAGCGACTCCTTCGAATCCGGCCGGCGAGCGAAGGCCAACGGATATTCGACGATCCGAATGACTCTCGAATTGTGGAGTCAATCCAAATAGCGGCGGTCCGCCTACAGAACAAACTGACACCAAAGCTGGACACGGTGTGCCAGTGAGTTGAGTAGCGGCGCGGCACGAATGAGTAATCAGCAACAAAGGAGTTCACCCAAGTGGGTACGTGGATGTGGCAGAAGAAACACAAGTGGTGGTTCGTGCGTGATGTCGTCGAGGAATGCGGGGGTGGTCTAATCTTTATGGTTGCCCTTTTTTCTTGGATATTCTCGCAGGACGCCAAGATGCGATTGCTTCTCGTCGCAGGCGACCGGAAGCTTCTGATTGCAATCGGCTGTTTCACATTTTTAATGGTCGCGTATACCCTCGCGACAAATGCGTTGATATTTAGCGCCCTCAAAGACAAGGCAAAAACGGCCGAGGAATGGGAGACGGCGTATAAGAGAGATTATGGAGACCGTTGGGTGTGGCTGGTTGTCATTATTTTTTCTTTGATGATCGGCTTGCCCAGCGTTGTACATCTGTGCAATATTCCCTAGCAACGCGAAGCGGCGCGGTCCTTGATGGACCGCGCCGCTATTCTTTTGACTATTTTATAGAAGAGGGGGGATTACCGTGCGAATTCGATAGCGCGGGTTTCGCGGATCACCGTCACTTTGATTTCGCCTGGATATTTGAGATCTTCTTCGATGCGAAGTGCGACATTGCGCGCGAGCTCCCTGGCGGCGAAGTCGGACATCTCGTCCGGCTTCACAAAGACGCGCACCTCGCGGCCGGCGGAGATGGCATAACACTTCTCCACACCCTTGAACGAAGTCGCGATTTGCTCGATATCAGCCAAGCGCTTGAGGTATTGCTCGACCGAATCGCGCCGAGCGCCGGGCCGCCCGCCGCTGATTGCATCAGCAACCTGGACGATAACACTTTCAACCGTCTCGAACGGATACTCCTCGTGGTGCGCCTGCATAGCCTTGATGACCTCTTCATTGACGTTGAATTTTTGCAAGACGCGGCGGCCGATTTCCACGTGCGTGCCCTGCACTTCGTGGTCGAGCGCTTTGCCGATGTCATGGAGGAGTGCACCCGCGCGCGCCACCTGCGGATTAGCACCGAGTTCTTCGGCGATCATGCCGGCCAGGTGCGACATCTCGACTGAGTGCTGGAGCACCGACTGCCCATAGCTCGAGCGGAAGAACAGCCGCCCGAGGATTTGGATGAGTCGTGGGTCGAGGTTTAATACACCAGCCTCAAAAGCCGCCGCTTCGCCCTTCTCTTTAATTATTTTATTGATTTCGTTTTTGGCTTTTTCAACCGTCTCTTCAATTTTGGCGGGCTGAATGCGGCCGTCGAGGATAAGATTCTCGAGCGCCACGCGGGCCACCGCGCGGCGGATCGGGTCGTAAGAAGAAAGGAGTATCGAGCCCGGCGTATCGTCGATGATGATTTCAACCCCTGTGGCGCGCTCGAGCGCTTTAATATTGCGCCCTTCTTTGCCGATGATTTTGCCTTTTAATTCATCGTTGGGGATGGTGACGGCGGTCGCCATGGTGTCGGAGGCGACCGAGTTGCCGAGCCGGTGGATGGCGGTCGTGAGGATCTCTCGCGCGCGGCGCTCGAGTTTCTCTAACCCATCGCGCTCGAGCTTGGCGGCGCGCATCATCAAATCATCCTGCGACTGACGCTCGAGCTCTTGGTAGAGCTGTGCTTTGGCTTCGTCGATGGTGAGGTGGGAGAGGCGCGAGAGCTCCTCGGCGCGCTCGGCCAAGAGGCCTTCGGCGCGCTCTTTGATGAGGCGCACCTCTTCGATGCGGCCTTTGATGGCTTCAATCTGCACCTCGAGCTCTTGCTGTTTGCGATCGAGCGTCTCTTCACGTTTAAAAACGCGATCTTCAGAGCGCGTAATCTTATCCTCTTTTTCGCGCAGTTCAGCCTCGGCCAAAAGAAGCTTCTGGCGGCCCTCTTCTTCAGCGGCGTCGGTGATACGTTTAGCATCCTCGCGCGCGCCGAGCAACAACTGCTTTATTTCGACCTCTATCGAACCTTTACGCCCAAGAACGAGTAGATAGCGGAAAACATATCCAATGACCGCACCCAAGAGCCCCGCCGCTCCGAGGAGCATTAGCACTATTTTTAATGACATACAGATTTTGCATAGTTTATGTAAGGAAACATGAACCGAACACTCGCCGTGGCGAGTGCCTAGACAATAGCAGGAAAATTACTTTTTTGCAAAAAAGCCGCCCGCTTTTTATTTGTTTTTACCACCTTTAGTGTTAAAAACGTCGTCGACGATGCCATATTTCTTCGCCTCCTCGGCATCCATAAAGTAGTCACGCTCGACATCCTTCTCGACCTGCGAGAGGGGCTTGCCCGTCGCTTTCGAGAGGATTTTGTTGAGACGGTCGCGAGTGCCGAGGATGTGCTTGGCCGTTATTTCGATGTCGGTGGCTTGGCCCTGCGCCCCGCCCCACGGCTGGTGGATCATTACCTCGGCGTTGGGGAGCGCGAAGCGCTTGCCCTTGGCCCCGGCCGCGAGGATGATAGCCGCCGCCGAGGCGGCGATGCCGACGCACACGGTCGAGACGTCCGGCTTGATAAAGTTCATCGTGTCGAGCATGGCCAAGCCCGCAGTCACCGAGCCGCCGGGCGAGTTGATGTAGACCTGAATATCTTTCTTCGGATCCTCCGAGGCCAAGAAGAGGAGCTGGGCAATGACGAGGTTGGCGGTGTAATCCTCAATCGGGCCGCCAAGGAAAATGATGCGCTCCTTCAAAAGCCGCGAATAAATGTCGTATGCCCGCTCGCCGTAGGGGCTTTTATCAATAACCATCGGCACCAGCTGGTTGTAGATTTCAGAGTCTTTCATAGGCCTATTTTAACAGATTTCTGTCTTTCGTAAACGCTCACTTATTTCTTGATATACTATTTGGCAATGCTAAAAGAACTCCAAGATATCGGCCTCTCGGATAAAGAATCGCGCGTATACCTCGCGGCGCTCGAGGTAGGCCGGGCGACCGCCGACCAGCTCGCCAAACAGGCTAAAATCGTCCGCTCGACCACCTACGTCCAGCTTGAGTCGCTGATGAAAATGGGCCTCATGAGCACCTACGAGGAGGGCAAGAAAACGTATTTTGCTCCCGAATCGCCCGAATTACTTAAAAGACTACTGCTCAAACAAAAAGAGGCAGTGAATGCGAAAGAGCTAGACTTAGCCGCTCTTCTCCCTGCTTTGCTCCAACAATTTGCCGGCGCCGGCGAGCGCCCTGTCGTGCGATTCTTCCTCGGCAAAGAGGGAATCACAGCAACGAGAGAGGAGGTGCTCACTACGAAGGATAAAAAGGCTTACACAATTTTTTCTTATGAACATCTGCGAAAATTATATTCAGAGCAAGAACTCGATGAATATTCTGATAGGCGCAGAGCTCTGGGCATACTTTCAAAAGGCATCCAGGTGCATAAGGCCTATATTAGTAAGGCGGGGATTGACCAACTTACTGAGCGACGATTCCTCGCACCGGAGAAATTTGCTTTTTCTACAATTGAGATAACTGTTTTTGACAACAAGACATCTATTCGCTCTCTTGAAGGGTCTCTATTTGGAATGATTATCGAAAGTGCGCATATCGCAGCAGGTATGAAGGCAATTTTTGATTTTCTCTGGGAGCGAGCCGACCAGTAAAAAATTAAAAGGACCGGGGCATAGCATGCGCCCCGGTCCAACCAATCAGCAGCCCCCGAGGATCTCCCCGGCAACCGCAATTTTGGCACGAATCACGGCAACACTGCCGTTTACATGCCGTCGCCAGGACTTCTGGTCATATCACGAGCTTTCTTGGTGTGGCCCCCAAATAAGGAGGCCAATGAAAACCCGAATTTGGACGGGCTCGGGTAGGTACCCGAGGAATCCTGCGGCGAATGGAACCGAAAGAACCCCTGCCTAAGAGCTTAGCATGTCTAAAATTAATGTCAAGTTTGAGTTAGTGGAAACATTTTAACTGCCACTTCTCACTGATTTTTATATATCGAATTTATGGCTTATTTCATAGGTGTTTTGGGCTCACGTGTTCTTAATCTGTCAGTTTTGCTTGACAAATTTCTCAAATCGACTATAATGCCTCTGTCAATCAAGTTTGACACGGTTGGGAGCGGACGGAAGAAAGCCCCACAACTGCGAACGTTGACAGTTTAATACCGTTCGATTGTTCAAAAAGGTATGTGATTCCTCACGATCTTGCCGAAATAGCGCATAGGCCATAGAGCCCGCCCGCATATAAATGGGTGCCCGCGCAACGTTTGGCAAGGTACGAGGGGTCGTATGCAAGTACGATTCCACCAAATCGCGGCTGGTCACCGCGGTACGTCTGCTCACGGACGTCTCTGGAGGGTTTGCTCCCTCAGAACAGGGACCCCCGCTCATATGGGGAGTGAGGTGGCTGTTGACCCCAGCCACGGCCGACAGAGTCGGTCAAAGGTGTTCAGCTGCAACGTGCTCGGCGAATGCCGGGGCGTTGCAGCCAGAGCCAGTTCATGCCATGGACCCCGAGCGTTGGGGTCAAAAATGGAAGAATAAAATCTTCCAAAATTGTCGCAGCGCTCAAATGGGGAGGAAAACCATGGGCAAGCTGTTCGTGCCGCGCCTGATCGTGCGTGACTTCACCGACGGCGACCGCCCTGCGTTCGTCGAGGTGCGTAAGGACGACGAGACCGTCCAGGCCGAGGCGCTGTGGTGGGAAAACCACGGCTACTCCGAGAGGGCCGAGGAGGTCCTTGAAGCCTACTGCTAGCGTTAGCGACAGTAGGGGCCAAACAGTTTTTCTCCCGGCTGTTCTGCAAAAACAACCATGCCAAGGGAAGGCACCACCCCGCCATCTCACTTAGTTGATTGATGGCGGACACTATTGAATCCACGAGAGTAATTTCGCGGATTCATCGTGTCGGATGTTTATGATTCCAGAAATAGCCCTTGTTCCCGGGGCTAGGTTCTCCGATCGCCGGAAGGGATCGGGACCAAAATCCTCTAAGAAGAGGGAGGGTGCGTGGCAGTCCATGTTCAGCCACGCGACCGAGAGAGGTCGCGAAGGGAGGGGTAAGTCTGTTCTGATCAAGCAGACGCCTCTCCTAAACATGGGTTTGTTCTTTGAGCCCGGACGAGTCCAAAATCGTCCACTTTTTTCAGCCCGCGAATGGTTCGTTGGTTGATTGAGTTCAGTAGGGGAGGTGATGAATGTCAGTTATCCGCCTTGTTATCTGGATGATTGCCTCGGCTATCGGATTTGTTTTCTCGATTATTCTGGTTCTTTTGAATCATTTGTACATTACCGCCGCGATTATCGCGGCGGCCTGGTGGCTGGGATTATTCCCGGGCCATTGGGGGCGATTCTGGTGAATCGCCACTCTTTTCAGCCCGCGAATCGTTTCATAACGAATCGTTGGTTGATCGAGTTCTTCAAAAATTGCGCCGTTGGCTCACCCGCTCCTCGGGGTTCTGGGGTTTGGAGAGTTGCCATGACCATTTTCGTCAATTTCTCGATCCCCTCCGTCATCCCGATGGAGGAGCTCAAGGCGGCGAAGATGCCGCGGATGAGCTGGAACGCCCTGAACAGGGTATTCCCGGACGGCCTCGATATGGCCCGTGTCGAGCGGGAGGGCTCCCGGTTCCTCAACGTCGGCCTCGTGGGCAAGAGGGCGATGAAGGATTTGGCCCTCTACCTCTACGGGAAGTACGGGTACCGCTTCCCGCCGGAGGAAGGGCAGGCCGTTGAGAGCGTGCGACCGACCTGCCCGGGCTCGTGGATCCATTTACTCCCAGCCGACTACACAAAACCCCCGCGCGTTTAGGAAACGCGCGGTTGCTCCATAGATGTGCATCTATGCTGATGAGCCCAAAAGGGCGAAAGCAAAAACAGACCCTCGAAAAACCCTTATTTTTAAAGCTATTTCGGCAACACAGAGTTTGCGTATCGTAAAGTACTTGACAAGATTACCTATCGGGTGTATGCTGTTGGAGTACGGTTCGGATAGGCTAGATCTTCACAAAACAAAAGTTCGAGACAATCTTTAGAGGAGAGAGTCCCACCTTCGCCAAATTCTGGCAGGGTAAGCTGTTAACACAGCGGGTTATTAGGAGCAATCCTAAGAAACAGGCGACTCATTCTTTTATCTTCTAAAGGAATCGGTCGCCTTTTTCGTTTCGTTGGAAGGATAGCGAGAGGGAGCCGGGCAGGCACAAAATTATACATCTTGGCCTTTAGCCCCTTCACTCCCGCCATCCTCTCAAAGAACGAGAGTGTTCTCTGACAATTGAATAGGTAACTAGGAAAAACGCAGAACAATCGGTGTGCAAACACCAACTGCAATGTTGTTCCTCGTTGCCGGACTGAACTGATGAGCCCAATGATGTGAAAATCAACGGATGTCCTCTAAAGTTCGGTACGGTACGAGGGATCGCAAGAAATTGTGTCCCTAAAAACCCGCGCTCCGGCGGTCCCCGGAGTAAGAGATATTGCCGACGTAAGTTGGCGAAGTGGAGAAGAGAATGTTTAAGGTCCTCAAAAAGATAGGCGCGGTGGTGGCCACGGTGGCTATGGCCATAGCGTCGGTCAATACCATGACGCTGATCGTTGCCGCCGTCGGAATAGGGGCGATGGTGAGGTGGATGTGGTGAGGTAATCTAACCATCCCCAAGTTCTTCAATCGCAGGAGGAGTCCTGCCGCAACGGGTCACGCGCAGTTGACCCACCCTTTTGAGCACATCAAAAATATTTTGGTGGATTCAAAAGGGGATTGAGAAATTGGTTCCCTAAAAACTAAATTTCCCGCACGTCCGAAGGATGTGCTGGGCTCATTCTCCCACAGCATGGTGCTATGGGAGTTCGCAACAATGGCCGCTGATGCTCGCAGAGCACACGGCTACAATGGAGTGTTCGAAATGACGACGCACTTTGGTTTTGCTATCGCCGACTCTATGTTTTCGCCGTCGGCCACCGTCTCTCGGCGGCCGCTTGAGATCGACGAAGTGAAAGCCCTCCTCGCGGAGGGTTACGTGTCATGCTGCAACCCTCAGCATCTGGCCACCGTCGAGGCGGCGGAAGCTCGGTTCGGCCTCAGCATCACGGTGCCGGAGAAGGCGGCGTTGGTGTTTCTCTCGAAAGGAGACCGCGTCATCGTTATGTCGGTGCGCGGCCTTCCAAGGCTCGAAGAAAACCGTCACGAGTATACGGAGGAGGAGATTGCGCGAGCGAACTTCACCTTCGGCCTCTGGACGGTCGAGGCCTAATCTTTCCCGTGTGAGAGGAAGTTCTTTCTGCCGCGAGCGCTTGCACGGAAGCGCTCGCAAAACTTGGGGCGAACATCGGATGATTACCCGACAGTTCGCCCTGTCTACTGGGGGCCGCACTTAAATGTGAGACCTCAAGAGAGACAGGAAACTGTTTTTCGAAAGCCAGCGGCAAGGGGTCGCTGGTTGGTTGTTTCTTCAAAACTGCGCGTAGGCGCACCCGCTCCTCGGGGTTCTGGGGTGGAAGAAAATCATGCACGTTTTCGTGAAGACCGCTGACGGCTACACTCTCACCGGCGGGCTGAGTGTCGCCGAGTATGTGGCCGCAGTGCACGGAGCGGTCACCATCCGCTCCTTGTACGAGAGGGCCACGACCGGGAAGGCAATCGTCAAGCTGGCCCGCCTCGCCGCTCGGAAGAAGTACTTCTCCCGGACTGGTCTCAACCCCAAGCTACGTGAAAACTGGGAGGGACTCAAGGACAGCCCCGAGTTCGCGGAATACTGCAGGGTCCGCGCGGGCGCGGGCGGCACATCGGCTGGCCTCGTCGCCTACGCCGGACTTGACCGCACTGTCGGAGAGTTCCTCGAGTCGAGGGATATGGGTCAGAGGACCCGACAAGACGTAATCGAGGCGGTCGCTGAATTTGAAGATGACCCCTTGCTTGTGGAATTCCTCAAGCGCAACGCGACCTAACATCCTGTGCCTCCTGCGGAGATAGGCACCGCCGTTCGTGCACTTTTTGCCGGTGCACCGGACGTATGGCTAGGCAAACTCGGGATCAGCCGTTTCATTACGGCTGGTCTCCTTCTTTGAGAACGCAAATCTTTGTGTTTTCAAACAAAGGAAAGTTTTAGCTTATTGCATATATCGAAAGCCCCCACGGGGCTATAGGTAGTTTGTCGCGCGAGTAAGATTCTGTTTGGCGTAAGCCTTGCAGAGCAAATCTCTCTCCTCTAACCGCGATAGATGGCCTGTAGCCCCGTGGGGATTTTTTGTGCCCAATTATTTATCGCCCTCTTCTAAAAGCTGGAGGATTTTCTCGTTGCGCAGGACGGTCGCGATGTGGATGCGCAGGAGGTCGGGGCGTGCGTCGGGGAAGTGCTCAAGCGCGTGCTTCATCTCATTTTCGATCGCTTCGGGCTCGGCTTCGAGTTTTTCTTCTTCGGCGATTTTATTGAGCGTTATTTGGAGTTTGGCGCGGCTCGCGGCCTGGGCGCGGAATTCGTCGCGCAGGCTCTCTTCGGTTTTGCCGATGCCTTTGAGATAAGCCTCAAAAGGGAGTGCTGTGCCGGCCGCCTGCGCCGAGAAGCGCGCGATATCGTCCTTGAGCTGGGCCATTATTTTCTCAAGTTCACTTTCAACAAAAACCTTCGGGACCGTGACCTCGACTTTGGCCAAAAGCGCATCGATAATCGCGCCGCGGCGTTTTTCTTTAGCCAAATAATCGCGCCGCTCCCCATCTTGCTTAACCTCTTCGGGAGTTTTCTCAGCATTTTTTTCACCTTCGCTCGCTGCCGATTTTTCATCAGCAAGGATAGGTTCAAGCGGAATATTTTTGCCGATGCCTTTCCAGTTGCGGGGGAGCTTCACTTCAGGATAGACAGCAGTGCGCGCGACAATCCCCACCGGGTTGCCCACGGCTAATTTCGTGATGGCTATCTGCGGGCGGCCGACCGCATCGAGGCCTTGGGCCTCGACGAGCGCGGGATAAAAATCACGCATTAAAAGTTCTACCTGCTCTTCCATTATCGCGATGTCGCCGAGTTTTTTGCGCGCCATATCGGTAGGGACGTGGCCGGGGCGGAAGCCGGGCAGAGCTAATTCTTTGGCCAATCCTTCAAGCGCCACTTTCTCGTAGGGCGCGAGCGTATCAAAAGGGATCTCGCCCGAAAGCTCGACCTCGGAGTCGGGGAGGGCTTTTTTACTAAACTTTTTGGCTATTTCCTGCAAATGTTTATGGTCAGGCATTGGGCGATACTAGCAGAGCCACGGCCTTGCCGCAAATAAGATATAAAGCGATCATAAATTACTCGGCACCTCTGCTTGGGTCTGTTGCACCTGTTGCTGGTGGCGCTCGATAAAAAAGTAGAGCGCACCCATCGCCAAAAGCAACACGATGATGATGGGTGCCACCAAAGGGCCCAACTGCTCGGGCTGCTTTTTCTCTTCTCTCGGCGGCAAGGAGTCGTCCATGCCGCCAGTATAGCAGAGGGCGGCGATTACTCGGTGAGCAGGGGCTTATACTCCTTTTCGTAGCGCTCCATACTCTCCTTAACGATAGTCGCGGCTTCTGCGGCACCCAAAAATTCGCCCACGACACCAGTGCCGGGCTTCTTGAGCGCTTTGTAATTTTCCCAGTAGTATTTGGTTTCTTTTTTGAAGTACTCGCCCAAATCCTCGACAACCTTGATGTGTTCTACCCGTTTATCATCGGCCAAAACGGCGATGATTTTGTCGTCTACTTCGCCGCCATCAACAAACTTCATCGCGCCGATGATGCGCGCCTCGACGATCGAGCCGGGCACCAAGGGCTCGGTGACATTGACGAGCATAATATCGAGCGGATCGTTATCGAGATCCCACGTCTGCGGGATCGCGCCGTAGGTGAAGGGATAGGCAAGTGAGGAATAGCCCACGCGGTCGAGCTTGAGCTGGCCGGACTCGGTGATGAGCTCGTATTTGTTTATCGAGCCCGAGGCAACCTCGACGATGGTGTTGACCACGCCTTTTGCTTCATCCGCGAACGCCGGGAGCACGTGCAAAAGATTGAGCATGAACTTGGACGGCTGGTGATCGATGTGTGCCATAAGATTAAGTATAGCAAGAGAAATAATTATTCTTCTTTCGCGGGCGCTTCAGCAGAAGCTTCGGCTTCGGCGACTTTCGCGCCACCAATAGACTGGATGTCGATGCGCCAGCCAGTGAGTTTGGCGGCGAGGCGCACATTTTGGCCGCCGCGGCCGATGGCGAGCGACTGCTGATCCTCGGCTACCTGGATGGTCGCTTTGTTCTCGGCCTCGTCGAGCACGACCGAGAGGATGCGCGCCGGGGAGAGCGCCTCTTCGATAAATTGTTTCGGATTTTCAGACCACTCGATGATGTCGAGTTTTTCGCCACCGAGCTCGGAGGTCACGGTCGAGACGCGCACACCGCGCTGGCCGACTAAGCTTCCCACCGGGTCCACATGCGGGTCGGTCGAGGCGACCGCCACTTTGGAGCGGCTCCCCGCCTCGCGCGCGATGGCTTTAAAGACAACCGTGCCATGTGCGGCCTCGGGTGCCTCCATTTCAAATAGTTTCACCAAAAATTCGGGCTTGGCGCGCGAGAGGCGCAGGAAGACGCCGCGCGCGCTCTCCTCTACCTGGTAGAGCAAGGCGCGCACGCGCTCGCCTTGGCGATAGCGCTCGCCGGGGATCTGCTCGTCGTAGGGGAGGATACCCGTGGCGCGGCCGAGGTCGACATAAATGTTGCCGCGCTCCATGCGCTGGACGGTGCCGGAGATGATTTGGCCTTGCCGCGCGCCATATTCGGCCATGACCGAGACCTTCTCGGCCTCGCGGATTTTTTGGATGATGACTTGTTTGGCGGTCTGCGCAGCGATGCGGCCGTAGTCGGCCTTAGTCTCCAGAGCGAAGACGAGCTCATCGCCGAGCGAAACGTCGCGCTTGATGAGCCGCGCGTCGGCCAAGAGGATATGCTGCTCGGGATTAAAACGCGGGCGCACGTCGCCCTCGCCGGGTTTCACTTCGGCTTCGTCGCGCTCATCCTCTTCGACATCGTCCTCGAAGCGCACCGTGCTCTCATCCACCACCTCTTTTACTTGTTTAAATTCGGTCGTGCCGGTCGAGAGATCGAGCTGGGCGCGGATAACCTGCCCGCGCTTGGCGTACTCTTTTTTATAGGCAGTCGCCAAGGCCGCCTCGATAGCCTCGATGACTTTGGCGCGCGGGATGCCGCGGTCCTCTTCGAGCTCGCCCAAAACTGAATTCATTACTTTGAGGTCAAACATAATTCAAAAACGTATTAATTTATAGGGATTATTTCAATAATTAAGATATGTCTGGGCAAAGAAAAACCACCCCTCGGGGCGGTTACCAGACTCACATAGTATATATGGTATGGGCAGGGGAGTCAATCGCAACTTGTGTCAATTAAAATAAAATATTTGCGCGTATACTGGAGAGGTATGTACGATGATCGGCTCTTTGGGAGTTTTCTTTTGGATATGGGGCTCGTCTCGCGCGCGCAGATTGAAACAGCTCTTGCCCAAGCTCGCGAGAGCGGCAGTACTCTTTCTCACATCCTGACCTCAAACGGTTTTTTGGGCGAAGACGAAGCGCGCCGCGCGCTCGGCGCATTTTTAGGTGTGCCCTTCGCGCGCATTGATGTAAAAAATATTCCGCCCGAAATACTTTTCCTCATTCCCGAGCCCATTTGCCGCGCGCACTCACTCGTTGCCCTTGAGGTAAAAGAGGGGGCACTTCAGGTTGCACTGCTTAATCTAGAAGATCTCGCGGCGCTTGAACCGCTCCGCTTGCCTTACACCCTGAAACCCCAGCTGACCGACCAGGCCTCGCTACGCTCGGCCCTACTGCGCTATCAGCATCTTCTCAAAGAGCGTTTCGCGGTTGATGTCGACGGCCTGCTTCTGCGTGCGCTCGCCCAGGGCGCGAGCGAAGTCCATCTTGAAAAACAGGGAGAAAATTTTCTCGTGCGCTACCGCGTGGCCGGCCGCTTGCGCGACGCCTACACACTACCCTCGCAGGTTGCCCTCGATATTGCGGGGAGGCTCAAGCGGCTCGGCAAACTTTTGCCGGACACCATCACGCCGCAAGAAGGCCGCTTTAAAATGCTGCTCGATGGTGAGGGTGGGGAAGTGAGCGTCCAGATTGCTTCGATAGCAACTATCGACGGCGAAGCGCTGACTCTGCGGCTCCTACCCACGAATTCACAAGGCCACTCACTTGAGCGTCTCGGTCTCGGCGGCGACGGGCTCGAAGAGTTACATCGTGCGCTCAACGCGCGCGCCGGCCTCGTGTTGGTCTGCGGGGATGCTGAGTCGGGTGCCGAGGCGCTCCTCACTGCTATGCTGGCGCACACCGCGCATCCTACACGCCGCTTGGTGGTAATTAGCGATGCCGAAGTACCAAACCTCTCCTTTGCTACCCAGCTGGGATATTCGGCTCTGCGCGCGGCTCTGCGCCAAGAGCCCGACGTACTCATGATCTCGGAGCTCCGCGACCGCGAAGCGGTTTCGCTGGCCACCGCGGCAGCCAACCGCGGAGTGCTCGTCTTGGCGGGCTCCTCGGCGCGCTCTCCTGCAGAGGCGCTTGGTGAGATTATCGACGAATACGGCGTCCCGTCCGTCACACTCGCGGCATCGTTTGCTGGTGGGCTCGGGGCGAGAGTCGCGCGCCGCGTATGCCCGGCAAAATTAAATCCCTATCGCCCTTCGCGGCAAGAATTCACCACACTTGAGCAAAAAGGTGTCGACCTGGTGCGCGTGCTGAACGCACTCAAACAAGCGCACACTATCGATGCAAATGCCGGATGGAAGGACGTGCCGTTTTTCCAAACGCAGGTGTGCTCTGGGTGCCAAGGCGGCTACCTCGGGTACATCGGCATACACGAGCGGCTACCCGCCTCGGTGGCGGTGAAGCAATTATTGAAAGAAAACGCTTCCGCCGCCGAGCTACACCAGCAGGCGCGCGACGAAGGTGTGCTCTCACTCGCCGAAGACGCGCTCTATAAAGCGGCACAAGGGCTCTTGAGTTTTGAAGATGCGGCGCTGGCGGGAGATTTGTAGGCCGTAGTATAGTTGCACGATGAAGAAACCCCTCGTCGTCGGCAACTGGAAGATGTATCTCGAAAGCCCCGAGGCGGCGACCGCGCTGTGTTCGGCACTGCGCCGTCGTGCCGCGAGCTTTTCGGGTGTCGCGCTCGCGCTCGCGGCGCCCTCGCCACTTTTGCCTGCCACGGTCACCGCACTTAAGGGCTCGATGATTCGCGCGGCGGCCCAAGGACTCTCTCTATATGAAGCGGGGGCGCATACCGGCGAAGTCTCGGCCGCGATGCTCAAAAACGTCGGCGCCTCTTTGGTTTTGATCGGCCACTCGGAGCGGCGCGCGGGGGGCGAGAGCGACGAGGCGGTGCGCGAGCAAGTAACCCGCGCGCGCGCGGCCGGCCTCGATATCGTCTTGTGCGTCGGCGAAGGGCAACGCGACCCGAATGGAGAACACTTTCAGTTTGTGGCGGCACAACTCGCCTCGGCACTTGATGGGCTCGACGCTTCTGGGGCAGGGGCCTTGGCCATCGCCTACGAGCCGGTATGGGCGATAGGCAAAAGCGCCGAGGAAGCCGCTCGCCCGGCTGACATAGAGGGGATGATTATTCTTATCCGTAAAATTTTGACCGAGCGTTTTGGCCGGCCGAAGGCCGCGCGCATACCGATCCTCTACGGCGGCTCGGTGGATGGGAGCAACGCCCAAGCACTGCTCGCTGAAAGCGGAGTCAGTGGATTTTTAGTCGGGCGAGCTAGCACCAATCTCGAATCACTTATGGAGATTTTGAAACTATGCAAAAAATAATGCGTTCGCTCAAAGGGGTTGAAGTAAAGGGCAAGCGTGTGCTCCTGCGCACCTCGCTCAACGTGCCGATTTTGCCCGACGGGAGTGTGGGTGACGAATTTCGCCTCAAGCGGGATTTGCCTACTATCGAATTTTTAGCAAACGAGGGCGCAAAAATAATTCTCGTGGGCTACCTTGGCCGCAAAGGCGAGACCCTCGCGCCGGTGGCCACGGCTCTCCAAAAGTTACTCCCCGCTATCAAGATTTCTTTTACCAGCGATCCGGTGCAAAGCGTGGGCGCGCATATAGAACAACTGCCCCAAGGCGAATGCCTAATGCTCGAGAATATGCGTCGCGAGAACGGAGAAGAGTCTGACGACCCGGCTTTAGTCGCAGAGCTCGCCAAGCTCGCCGATCTTTTTGTCGACGATGCTTTTGCCGAAGCGCACCGCGCCTATGCTTCCGACTGGGGTGTGGCAAAATTACTCCCCAGCTATGCCGGTTTTTTGATGGAAGAAGAAGTAGCGCGCCTCTCGCCAGCGCTCACGCCGCCCGCGGGCGCCTTAGCGATTGTGGGTGGCGCTAAATTTGAAACCAAACAGCCGCTCCTCGAAAAGTTGCTCGGTACCTATCCAGAAATTCTTTTGGGTGGAGCTTTGGCAACCGACTTGCTCAAGGCACGCGGGATGCCGGTCGGCGCTTCGCTCACTTCAAAGGACCCCGTGCCAGTCTCTCTTGCAGAAGACGAGCGCATTATTCTCCCGATTGATCTCGTCGTCGAAAATGCTTCTGGTGTATCGCGCACTATTCACACCGGCGACGTACGGACTGACGAGCGCATTGTCGACGCTGGCCCCGCGACCATCGCGGCGTGGGTCGAGAAAATAAAGAACGCAAAATTTGTCCTGTGGAATGGCCCGCTCGGTGTGTATGAAAAAGGCTACGTGGCTGGCACTGACGCTTTAGCTAAAGCAATTACCGAGAGCTCATGCGTCGCGGTCTTGGGTGGCGGCGATACCGCCGCCGCTCTCGCGCAATTTACCTTCGACCCGGCACGCGTCTTTATCTCAACCGGCGGCGGCGCCATGCTCGAGTTTTTAGCCCAGGGCGGGTCGCTCCCCGGTGTTGATGTACTCAAAAATTAACTATAACCCCTGCACTTTTTTGTCAGAAAGTTTTTGCGGGACGAGGTGGATGTGCACGTGCGGGATATCGGTCCCCACAATACCAAGCCGCACATAGTCGGCGGCGTATTCGACTTTTAATTTTTTTGCGAGCATCTTTGCTGTCCTAAAAAGATCGTCCGAGACGTCGTCCGGCGTATCTTGGAACCATTGGTAATGCGCTTTCGGGATTAATAGGGTGTGTCCCGGTGCTTTAGGGTAGCGGTCGAGAAACGCGAGAGATAGGTCGTCTTCATACACTTTCTCGGCCGGTATCTCACCTTGAGCGATTTTACAAAAAATGCAGTTTTCCATGACATTTAAAGTATACTACGCGGGATGAAATCGTACCGCCTGCGAGAAAAACAGCACGACAACCTGCTCCAGGACTTACTTTTGTCGCGCGGGATTGAAGGCGACGAGGCGGCAGAACATTTTTTAGAGCCAAACTTTGAGCGCGATTCGCACGACCCCTTTTTATTGCCCGATATGGAGCAGGCGGTCGAGCGGATTCTCGCGGCCGTTAAAAATAATGAAAAAGTCGCGGTCTGGAGCGATTATGACTGCGATGGCATCCCGGGCGGCGTTCTACTCTCTGAATTTTTGCGCGGCATAGGGCTCGAGGTCACGCACTACATCCCGAACCGCCATGTCGAGGGCTACGGGATGAACGAGGGTGGCGTGGGCGAGCTCGCCGAGAGTGGTATCACCCTGCTTATCACGGTCGACCTTGGCACCACCGACTTTGGCCCCATCACTTTTGCCAAAGAAAAAGGCATCGACGTAATCGTCACCGATCATCATCTTGTTCAGCAACTTCTTCCTCCGGCATATGCAGTCATCAATCCCAAACGCCTCGACTCAAAATATCCGTTCGATGGGCTGTGCGGCGCCGGCGTGGCGTGGAAGTTGGTACAAGCCATTTTGGCAAAAAATCGCTTCAACATCGGCGAGGGGCAAGAAAAATGGCTGCTGGATTTGGCCGGTTTGGGCACGCTTTCGGATATGGTGCCTCTGGTGGGGGAGAATCGGATGCTCGCCTCCTGTGGGCTCCTCGTGATGCGCCGCGCGCGGCGGCCCGGCATCGCGGCGCTCCTTTCAGCATTAAAAATAAAGCCAGCAACGCTCACCGAAGACGATATCGGCTTTATGTTGGCACCCCGCATCAACGCGGCCTCGCGGATGGACTCGCCCCAGATTGCCGCGCGGCTTCTCACGACCAATAGTATGGTTGAAGCGCGCGAACTTGCCGCGCGCCTCAATACTATTAACGACGAACGGAAGGGTTTAGTTGCAAGTATCAGCCGCGAGGTCAATAAACGGCTTGAAATAATGGGCGCAGAGGGCCCGGTGATTGTGATGGGTAATCCCAAATGGCGGCCGGGGGTATTAGGGCTTGTGGCCAATAGCCTTATGCAGGCGCATGGCGGGCCGGTCTTTTTGTGGGGGCGCGATGGCTCCACCTCGGCAAGTGAAGAAGATGGGCTCTTGCGTGGTTCGTGCCGCTCGGATGGGAGCGTGAGCGTGGTCGAGGTGATGGCGGCGGCGGGGCAGGATGGCTTTTTTGATCACTTTGGCGGCCACCGCGCCTCGGGCGGCTTTTCTTTTACTCAAGATAAAGCGCATGAGCTCTCGGAGCGCCTGGCGCATGCGTATGAAGAACTCGCTTCCCACGCGCCTGCCGCAGAAGAAGTCGTGCTCGATCGGCAACTCTCGATTGAAGAGGTGCCGCACGCGCACCAGGCGCTGCAGCGGCTCGCACCCTTTGGCATCGGCAACGCGAAACCGCTTTTTATATTCCCGAGCACACTAATCTCCAGTGTGCGGACATTCGGCAAGCAAAAAAATCATCTTGAACTAGCACTCTCTTCTCCGGATGGGGCAGGGGATGACGTCGTGCCCGGCGTAGCTTTTTTTTCAACGGCTGATTCATTCCAAAAAAAGATAGCGCGCGGAGCGCACGCCGATATCGTGGGCCATGTCGAGCTTGATTGGCGCGGTGGCCCGCGCATCCGCGTCGTTGATGTGATTTAATAGTGCCATGCGGAAGATAGTCATCAATACTGATGGTGGGGCGCGCGGCAATCCGGGGCCAGCGGGGATTGGTGTCGCTATAACCGACGGTGATGGCACGCCACTTCTCGAGTTCGGTGAATATATCGGCGAGGCGACCAATAATGTTGCCGAATACTCGGCGCTCATCCGCGCGCTCGAAGAATTGAAAAAACTCGGCGTCACGCCCGAGGTGCCAATTGAAATTCGGATGGACAGCGAGCTCGTGGTACGCCAGATGCAGGGGATCTACAAAGTAAAGGAGCCGACACTGAAGCAAAAATTTTTGCGCGTGAAGGAATTACTACAAGGGATGCTGGGGGTGACGTTTGTGCATGTGCGGCGCGAACAGAATAAGCGCGCCGACCAGTTGGTGAATGAAGCAATCGACGCCAACGTCTAGCCACCTGTCGCAACCAGGTGCCTTTTTCTACAGCATAGCGCTCGGCTTGTGTGGGGGAGTGGCTCTTGGGATACTTTTCAATACGAGCCTTTGGGCGATGGCGGCCGCGCTCATGGGTGCCGTAGCTATTTTTGTTTTTCAAATAATTATCGGCAAAAAAGATGTGCGACTGCTCATTGCCGCCGCGGCTCTTGCCGCGGCGGCGCTCGGCCTCTTGCGCGCCGATATGTTTCTCGCACGGTGGGATGCCCAAACGCTTCCCGCGTTCGCACACGGCCAGCGCGCGATGGTGGTTGCGGGCACGATTGTCGCCGACCCGGACCGGCGCGACAACACGACCCATGTGGAGGTCACCGTGTCGAGCGCCAACAATACTCCAAAAAGCGGCGAGCTTGTGGCGTATCTGCCGCCGCGGGCGCAAGTGCATTATGGCGACCAGGTCGTACTCTCCGGCACGCTGGATTTGCCTCAACCTTTTGGTACTGACGCGGGCAATCTTTTTGATTATCCGCACTATCTCGAAGTTCACGGTATCTCGGCAACACTCTCGCAGGCCCAACTGCAATCTTCGCAAGCGGCAGGATTCTCACTCAAAGGAGCGCTCTATGAAGCCAAAGCGCGCTTCAATGCATCACTTGAGCGCACACTACCCGTGCCGGAATCAATGCTTATGGAAGGAATCCTCCTCGGCGAGCGGCGGGGCCTCTCCGACGACCTCACCGCCGCGTTCGTGGCGGCCGGCCTCATCCATATCGTTATATTGGCCGGGTATGTACTCTCGATTGTCGCGGATGCCGTCCTGCGCGCGCTCAAATTCCTGCCGCAAAGATTCCGTTATCCGCTCGCAGGCGCCCTGCTTATTCTTTTTGTGCTGATGACCGGCGCGGCGGCCACGACCGTGCGCGCTTCTATCATGGCGCTTATTTCACTTTTAGCGCGTTACTTTAATCGCCGAAGCGTCGCCCTACGCTCGCTCGCGCTCGCCGCCATGGGCATGGCGCTGTGGAATCCGCCCATGCTGGTATGGGACTCTTCTTTCATTATTAGTTTCCTGGCCACTTTTGGGCTCATCACCATGAGCCCCGCCGTTGAGCGCTGGTTAACATTTTTACCTGAAAAACACGAACTGCGCGCCATCGCTACCTCAACTTTATGCGTCCAACTTTTTGCCCTGCCGGCGCTCCTTTACTACACCGGCAATCTTTCATTTTTCTCGGTCCCTGCCAATCTTTTGGCACTGCCAGTTTTGCCATGGGCGATGCTCTTCGGTTTTGTGGGTGGATTATTTAATTTTTTGCCCGGCGCACTCGGCTTTGTGCTCTCGTTCATCCCCGCGATCCTCGCGTGGCTCGCCCTTAAATGGATCCTCTTTATTGTCTGGCTCGTCTCCTTAGTGCCGAGCTCGTCAATCACACTCCAGGCTTTCCCCGCCTGGCTGGCTTTCCTTATTTACATCCCTTTAATTATCTATGCGATCCACGTGTATCAAAAAAACTTACCCTTGACTTAACAGCGATTAAGCCATATAATTAAGCTTAGTTGCAGTCGACGCGGGGCATTGTGCGCCCGCCGGTACGACAACATGAGGGAGAGTTCCGTGAAGATAATCCTGAAGAGTCTGGCGGCGCTGGCCCTTGTGTTGGCGCTGGCGTATGGCGCTCCTGCGATGGCCAGCGAGTATGCTGGCATGAACTGCTGGGGCACGTTCGAGCGCGTCAATGGCAAGGGGATCGTGCAGTTAGACTTTACTGCTGATGGGAGGGTCGTCGAGGTTTATTGGTCCGCCAGCAACTTCGGCGACTATACTTTTCGGCAACAGCAGAGCATGTCCGATGCTCTGCCGCGAAGCGGGTACGTGACGCACGCGGACACCCTTCCCGTAGAAGATGCGTCGGGCCAGTTCGAGGGACTCCTGTACACGGTTGTCGCCAGGTCGCCCAAGACTGGTATGACCGTTTATCTTCCCCCGTTGTCCCCGAGTGGCCAGGTGGTGGGCATCGTCTACGGCGGGGGGCGCTATCCTGCCTCGGCGAAGTTCACCTGCCGCCGCGCAGCGCCGAAGTGAAGGATGTGAACCCGTGCGACTTATCTGCCTCACAGCAGATAGGTCCACGGGTTGTCTTTTTATTAAAAACGGACTATCTATTTGGGTAGCCTAAACCCAGTGTCTGCCCTACCTAATATTCTCCACCATCCGCATCACTTGCATCACCGTTAGTACTCAATTCATTGCCAGGGCCACTGGCGTTGCCAGTAGGTGGTATGTAGTAATCTGCATGCGCATCATAGGGGTTGAAGGCTCCTACTGCGGTGTCCTCTGTGGGGCCAGATACATATTTCACTAGAGAAGTGAGTAGGTTAGTAGAGAAGAAGAGTCCTGCCAGGAGTAAGAGGGAGCCCAGACGTAGAGTGTTTTTAACGAGATTACGCATGTTTTTAGTATAGCGCGGTTGTTCTTCCTTTGCTGAGTGGTTTGTGGACAGTCAATTTTATTTTATTTTCTCAAATCGCTCTTCCATCACACTCCAGTTGTAGTTTTTAAAACAGGCGTCGATATATTTGCCGCGGCCCGCGGTGCCATAGTCGATGACGAACGCGTGCTCCCACACATCGAGTGCCAAAATAATAGGGAGCGCGGCGAAGTGTCCTTGGTGATGCTGTTCGACCCACACGTTGTGGAACATTTTTTGCGAGGGATCAAAATAGAGGATCGCCCAGCCCGGGCCGCGCATCGCGCCCACCGCCCTAAATTGTTTTTCCCACGCGTCGAATGAGCCGAATTGTTTGGCGAGTTCGGCCCGCAGTGCCGAACTCGTGGCGAGCGAAGCCGAGCCAGTCTCGAATTGCTCAAAATAGTATTCATGCAGGCGCATGCCGTCGAACTCGAAGGGGAGCCGTCGATCGAATTCGGCCAGTGCACTTAAATCGTTGAAGTTTTTTACATAGCCGGCATAGAGCGCCAGGTGTTGATCAACCGAATCCTTCGAGAGCCCCTCGAGCACGGCCAGGTTAAACTTTTTCTCTGTGTATATCATTTGACCAGTATAACATTGTGGTATTCTTGATTGATATTTATAAGCTTTTTACTCCTCGTATGCGTATGACTAAAAAAGGTGTTGCCGGTGCAGTACTCGCTCTTTTGTTGCTCACTGCCGCAGTACCCGCGCGCGCCTCGCTTACGAGCGACCAAATAAACTCTATCGTCGGCATGCTCAATAGTTTCGGCGTGGACGCGGACACCGTCGTCAACGTGCAAGCGATACTCGGAGGCCAAGGGCCCGTTACCACCAACACTACGGCCGCTACCGCCTCCTCTTGTGTAACCTTGAGCCACAACCTCTCCGGCGGCGCCACCGACGCGACCACCGACGGCGAGGTGACCAAACTACAACAATTCCTTGGTTTGAGCCCCACGACCGGCTATTTTGGGCCGTTAACGCTCCAGGCGGTCGAGGCTTGGCAGGTAGCGCAGGGGATTACATCAGGAGGATCCGCCGACACGACCGGCTATGGTTTCGTCGGGCCGCGTACCCGCGCGGCCATGAGCTGTAGCGGTTCTTCAACCTCTGATACTTCTTCGACTTCTTCAACCACATCAACCGCGACTTCATATTCTGGCTCGGCTAGCGCCACGATTGATGCGGCCTCACTCACGGCAAACGCGAACGGCGCTATAACCCTCTCGGGAACGGCCACCTCTGTTAATACCGTGAGTGTTCTCCTCACCAACTCTTCGGGTTTGACGGTCTTCAGCGGTTTGGCCGTGGTGAATAGCGATGGCACCTGGTCTGCTGCGCTCCCGGCGATGACCTCGGGCACCTTTTTTGTGAAGATATTAAATGCGCGCCACGCGCTCCTCACCTCGGGCAATCTCGTGGTGGGGGATGGCACCGGTACCGGCACTCTGTCGGTAGCGGCGGTTACCACCTCCACCGGCGGATCGGGCACCGGATCCTCGGGCGAAACCATCCCGGCTGATGCGACCGGCATACTGAACATCGGCGATTGCGGCGCGGTGGTGGGTACGAGCAACCTTAACGCCCCCTGTAGCTTCTCCGCAACGTGGATGACCGGCGGGATGAAGCAGGTAAAAATCGCGGTCTACGCTCCTTCGTTTGGCACCGATGTCTATGCGTACGACAATGCAAACTCGACCGGCGTAGTAGTGGCCAATCCAAATGGCCAAACACTCCTCACCCCAGCA
>CAIUOD010000026.1 GCA_903900775.1 Candidatus Adlerbacteria bacterium
TCGATAAGTTCTGTGGCAATAGCATCGAGCAGTTTGCGATGGCCCACAATTATGTCTTCGGCTTTGGCATACGCGCCGTCGATGATTTTTTTCACTTCGGCATCGATATCAGCCGAAATCTTTTGAGAGTATTCTTTGCCCTCGATACCGGCGCCAAAGAGTGCGCGGCCGCCCTCCCCTTCAAGCGCCACCGTGCCCATCTTTTCGCTCATGCCATATTTAGTGACCATGTCGCGTGCGAGCGCGGTTAAGACCGAGAGATCGTTGCTAGGGCCGGTCGTCACATCACCAAAGACCTCCTTCTCGGCGATGTAGCCGCCGAGCGACATCGCGATATCGTCCAAGAATTCTTTTTTGCTCTGCATCCGCTTATCTTCGAGCGGCAACTTCAGCGTATAGCCGGCGGCGCGGCCGCGGCTGATGATCGAAATCTTGTGCACCGGGTCGGCATACGGCAAGAGCGAGGCGACGATGGCATGGCCGGCCTCGTGGTAGGCGGTAATCTCTTTTTCTTTCGGCAGGAGCACGTGAGATTTGCGCTCGGGGCCGAGCATCACCTTCTCGATGGAGCGGACGAGATCATATTGGCCGACGGTTTTGCGGTTCTCGCGCGCGGCCAAGATGGCGCCCTCATTCATGAGATTGGCCAAATCGGCGCCCGAGAAGCCCGGCGTGCGCTCGGCGATGACCGCGAGGTTTACATCTTCGGCCAAAGGCTTGCGGCGCGCGTGGATATTCAAAATGTCGAAGCGATCGGAGCGGTCGGGCAGGTCAATCGTCACGCGCCTATCGAAGCGCCCGGGGCGCACCAAGGCCGGGTCGAGCACGTCGGGCCGATTGGTGGCCGCCATGACAATGACTTTTTCGTTGGGCTCGAAGCCGTCCATCTCAACCAGGATTTGGTTCAGCGTTTGTTCGCGCTCGTCGTTGCCGCCGCCCACGCCGCCGCCGCGTACGCGCCCCACGGCGTCAATTTCATCCAAAAAGATAATGGCCGGCGCCGCGTGCTTGGCAGTGAGGAAGAGGTCGCGCACGCGGCTAGCGCCCACGCCCACAAACATCTCGACAAATTCCGAGCCCGAGATAGAGAAGAACGGCACCCCCGCCTCCCCTGCCACCGCGCGGGCAAGCAATGTTTTGCCGGTTCCCGGTGCGCCCATGAGCAAAATGCCTTTGGGGATGCGCGCGCCGATGTCGAGGAATTTTTTAGGATTTTTCAAAAAGTCGACAATCTCAAGTAGCTCGACTTTGGCCTCCTTGGCACCGGCAACGTCTTTAAAGGTGATGCGCTGGGCGTTGTCATTGGGGTCGGTGACCCGCGGGCGCGACTGCCCGAAGGAAAAGGCCTGCATGCCAGCGCCCTTCACCTGGCGCGAGAGATACCAGACGAAGAAACCGATGAGCACAAGCGATGCCAGAAACGGCGACAGTGTTGCGAGCCAAAACTGCCAGCCATTTTGCTGTTTAACATCTATGGTGATTTTAGCGAGCGCATCCTTCGGGACGCCATAGTCGGAGAGTGTTTGGGTCAGCGCCTCCTCGGGTTGTTTTTTAGAGACCTTAGTGGTCTTGTCGAGGTAGGTTAAATCAAGCGAACCGTCGTCGTTGACCACAATGGCCGAGACCTTCCCCGCCGAGACATCAGTTGCCACTTGCGAGAGCGGGATCTGCGCCGGCTGGTTTTGCGAGGTGCCAAAGAAGTAGCTGTAGCCCGCCGCAAAAAGAATCAGTAAAAAGATGCTGGTTCCCACGTTTACCCAAAAAGAATTCTTCGGCATTTTGGGGCCGGGGAGATTGGATAAGGTCGGTCGCTTGCGCGGCTGTTTGGGGTTGTTTTTAGGTTCGGCCATTTGCGCCATTGTAGCATTTGTGCCCGTATGAGACAAAAGCTTCAAAGAGCGTGTTATATTCGGCGCATGAACCTGGCGGAGAA
>CAIUOD010000027.1 GCA_903900775.1 Candidatus Adlerbacteria bacterium
ATTAGACTTTGCTCGAACCCACTTTGCACGCGCGGAGCGCGTGCCAACTCGGAACTGAAGCGTCCGCCCCGATTCCGCTGACTGCGCCTCGACCGCGCTCGCGGACTCGCGCGGGCAAACCCAAAAATTTCCTTGCATTTCTTTTGCGCGGCTCCTCCCCCCACCCCTCCGCCGCAAGGCGGGAAATGAAGGAAAGGAAATTTTTGGTTTGCGTCGCCACAAGAAAACTCCACAAAGGGTAACAAATGATTTCATCAAATGAAACCCTTTGCTCCGTATCCTTGTGGCGACCCGAGGCGCAATACAATGCGGAGCCTCGCCATACATTCATTTTTTAAGGAATGGCGAGGCACAGAATCTATATGTGCTTGCCCCACCCACCCAGTGCGCGCACAACAACCCCCGCCGTTTTGAAGAGAAATTATAAAACGGTGGGGGTTGCTCCCCGAAATTACGGTTGTCGGATTTGCGGAGCAACTGACGATTTCCTACTTCCGGCACCGGCATAACCGGCTATAAGAGCCAAAATTGTACATATCGCCGCCGCAAGACCTATTTCATGACTTGCCCAGACCGTCACTGGCTCCGTGTTGTGCGCGAGAACGAATGACGCATTGCGAACAACTGACTGACCGCTGAGAAAAATGAATATAACTAATCCCGTCCATCGGCCGTATTTATACCAGGCATTCTCGGGGTATTTCGAGAACGGTACAAGCCACCAGCTTAGGAAATACGATGCGATTACGGCTACCATCATTGCAAAAACTAATCCGAGAATGCCTGAAATCGGAACGAACCGAAGCAGGCCGAAGACTGAAACGAATGAGACAATTCCCGAAATTATGTAGATGAGCGTGACTCGCCACGACCCTCTGCGTAAATCTTTTATATCCATACTGATTTAGTACGACGAACCTGGTTGTATCGACATTACCGACTGGCCGCCGGTTGCAATGGTAAAGATACAAGTACCGCTATCGCTTTGACCATATATTTCATTTCGAATCGTAGTACAGGCCGCTTTGCAGGAATTTGCGTCGCTCGACTGGCTCGGCGTAGCAGTTTGGGACTGACCGTTGCTGTTTGAGGTGTAGACACATGTGGTGTTGGACGCCGTGCCATTAGATTGCGTTTGTGTCGTATCGGATGCGCTACCACTCACCGTTACTGTAGTTTTTGCTTCTACCGAAACCGCTTGTTGACTGCCGTTCGGCGCACCAACGCACACTAACCGATATGTTCCGGTTGATGGCGGATGAACGGTGCGAGTGTACGTCGGGGGCACGGTGAGAAATACCGTCGCTACCACAGATGTACCCACCGCCACAATCGGCGAATAGAGATAACACGCGCGGGCTCCCGATGAGCTCCATGACAAAACAGTCGCTTGTTTCGAGACAGTGTTTGAAGGATTAGCGGTAAAATAGCTGATTGTCGGTGTCGTAGAAATCGGAGTGGCTACAACAGTCGCCGCGCTTCCCGAAACAGAAAACGCAGGACTGGTCGCGTAAGTTGTACCATCTCGCCCGAACGCTTGAAGCGTATAAGAACCGCTCGGAAGCGCGGTTGACGGAGCGATCGTAACTGAACCTGAACCGCCCGACGAGGTCAGTTCCTGCGTCCACACAGCGCCGTTAGTTGACTGGCTTACGACACTCACTCCTGCGACGGGCATATTCGCAAATTTTGCAGTGATTGACGCACTCGAGATACTTGATGCGCTGAGCGTGGGCACCTTTGCCACTGGCGCAACAGTTGTTCCTGTATTTGAAGAGGCTTTTGTACTAACTTCGGTTGGTTGAGTTTGGATGGCAGAATTGTTTGTCGTTTGGGTTGGTTGTGTTTGCGTAGTGGTTTGCAAAGTTTGCGTATTGTCAGAATTATCCGAAACCGCCTGAGATGCCGATTGCTGATGTTCGGCGTAATACGCCCCGCCACCGATAACAGCGAGGCCGAGCAAAATTGCTATCAGTATTCCAATCCCGGCAAATCCACGCTGTGTATTCATATCATTTTATTTTATAAAATAATCGAGAGGCTTTCCATAGAGCTTTGCGAACTTCTGCAATTCCAGTATATCAAGTCTTTGCTCGCCGACTTCGACACGGGACACATACGATTGCGTGCGCTTCAACTTCTTGGCGACATCAATCTGGCGCAATCCTGCTTCAAGCCGAGCTTTTCGTAGCTTGCCGATAAAATCGGCATATTCTTTGCGCCTGATGGTGTCTACCATAGATAGTACCAAACCTATATGCAGTATTGCAATACCTAAACTTTGCATACGGTGATAAACTAAATGAGGCCTCGGCGACGCAAACCAAAAATTTCCTTTCCTTCATTTTCCGCTTCACGGCGGAGGGGTGGGGGGAGGAGGCGCGCAAAGAAAATGCAAGGAAATTTTTGGGTTTGCCCGCGCGAGTCCGCGAGCGCGGTCGAGGCGCTTCCCCGCGGAATCGGGGCGTGCGCTTCAGGTTCAAGCCACCACGCGCTCCGCGCGTGCGAAGTGGGTTCGAGCAAAGTCTAATATCTCACCGCAAAACGAAAAAGTGGCGCATTCGCGCCGGCTTTTTTGTTTCTGCCCATTGTATAAAAAAACCTGCCGCGGGGTGCCGCGGCAGGTTCCCGAACGACGGGGAAGTAGGGCTAGTTCAGACCGAATCGGCAAGTTTCGTATGATTTCAACCAGGAGCCCTCACCTCAGATGCGAGACCCAAATCTGGGTATTCAGCACTATCCCGTTCGTCCTTACAAAGACGGAGTCCTCCGTAGTCCCAGCCGTCATAGTACTGGTTGCTCTCACCTTCTTCAGTGAAAAGACCTAGGCAAACATGGTCGCCGAACAACCCATGGGAACAATAGTCGTACGGAATAAAATTCTCAGAACACCTGACTAGGGTAGTTTCGAACAAGTGTATGCCGGTAGACAAGAAATAGAGGAAGATCGTATAGATCATCGTCCGTACATTCGGCATCTTGTTGTTCAGACCGATCAACTTATGCTGGTCGGCCCATGTCTTGTTCATTGAACCCTTGATCGGCGTCTTACGGACGAGGTGCCAACAGGCCTCGCTCGCTTCCTGCGCGAACATTTGCTCCTGATACCAAGGACCTGTAGTGTTGACGTCGGAGAAGCGCTTCCGTCCGACCATGTGGCGGATTTGGAGTATTGTAAGCGGAAAGACAGCAACAAGAACATGCGTGTCTTTACAGCCCACAAGCGTCTTTTCACTGAATGGCACTTTGGACAACAAAACACGCTCTTCTTTCGAGGGTTTGACTTTGAAATGGGCGATCGCCTGTTCAACGCCGAGAAAGTTCTGCCCCATGATTTTACGGGCACGGCTCTCTGAAGTCGATAGCTTGATGCTGTTAGCCCTTACGAAAATTACGAGCATTTGCAGAAACGCCTCATCGGCGTTGATGCGAGCGATGAATTCTCTTGCATCTTCGCCCAAAGCAGTGAAAAAACGCTGCGACGCAGCCCTTACCACGTCTGCTGGCAAGTCGTCGGTTAGGGTTGCAGACGTCCTCAGTCCTTCTCGTTTCGCCATTGCCGTGTCTCCTTATGTCATGTCAGCCCCACCGGGCCAACTACTCGCTGGGCCAAGCATGGGCTTCTCGGGGCAGGGAAGCCATATTTTTAGGGCAGGCGTGGAAAAGAGCTGTGATGTAAAGCTTTCTGCATACTAATTTGACGAAAAATTGGTCATTTTGTATACTCGGTGGCATGCAAGCCAAAGAGAGAGTATTGCTTGGTTTGAGCCGCCACGAAGAAAAAGTGCTCTCGGCGCTCGCCAAGGAGCCGCTCGGCGTCTCGGCGCTCGCGCGGGAAATTAAGTTGCCGCGGACGAGCCTCAACTATGCGCTCAAAAAATTGCACCAGCGCGGCCTCGTTGTAACGAAGCCGCACGGCAAGCGGCGGGTGTGGACGATGCACGACAACCTTGAATTGCGTGACCGGTTTTTTGCAGTGGGGGAATCGTTTGCTCCAGCCGAGAAAGGCATCAGTAGTTTCGCAGTGTCGCCCGAGATGCGCATCGAGATCTTCCGCGGCTCAAAAAATCTCCTGCGGCTGTGGCACATGATGACCGACCTCGATAAATTTGAACGCCTCTACTGCATCCAGCCGGACGCCTCGTTTAACGCGGCGCTCGGGCACGCGCTCGGGGGTGCGTCCTATCAAGAAATTTTGGATATCAATGCGAAGATTAAAGCCCGCAAGATAATTGTCGAAGCGCTGGTGCACGAACACTCGGCGCACACGATCCCCGAGACGCTCGCCGCGCGGGAGGTGGAGCCCGCGCAATTTCTCGGCGGCTTCGTCGGCCGCTTGGCAGACACGATGAAGTTGCCGCCGGAGTTTATGGACGTGAGCGCCGAAATGTACCTCTATCGCGAGACGTTCGTGATTATTAATTGGGCACACGAGGTGGGCATTACCATCACCAACAAGGAGATCAGTCAATTTTTTAAGAGCTTGTTTGAAGCCGCCAAGTATCTCTCGCACAAATACGATCAGAATGAGCGCATGGCGCAAAAGATTGTCGAGCTCGGGAGCGCTCAATCATAGGACAAAACCTGACAAATCGTTTATTTTGAGTACAATCAGTTTCGGGTACACAGAGGAGGAGTGCCGTGCCGGAAATAATATTGGTCGTGTCGTGGCCCTGTTGGGTGCCGGGATTCCTGCTCTCGATGATCGGCCGTGGTAAGAGGAGCATGAATCCGATCAGGCAATTTTTCGAGAAAATACTTTCGCTCGCTCTAAGCATTGGTATCGCCATCGTTCTCCCAACGCGGTTTGGATGGGGGAGATGGTACGTCTTCGTGGTAGTTCTCTACGCTCTACCAACGGCAATTGCTCTTTTGGTTGTCTTGGCTATACGCCGTGGCGGGGGAATTGTCTCGCGATAATCGTCCGAGAGTGAGTGCCGGGGGAATCCCCGGCCTGCTCCCGGGCGGTTTTTCTTTTTTATATACCAACCAAAAAGCCCCCGGAGGGGCTTTTTGGTAAAACGGGAGCGAGAGACAATTTACATGAACGCGTAGTAGAGCATCGCGAGGCCGACTACCAAAACAACGACGGCGCTTGCCGTGAGCATCCCGCCGCCAAGCACGCGCCTATAGAACGATGCCATTGCCTTCGGCATCATGAGCAACGCCACGCCCTTCAGGACCGCAAGCCAGCCGAGGATGGTGATCCACAGCTCGAGCCCCGAGCTCCAGGCGTTGTTGAAGACGAGCATCATGGCACCAATTGCCAGGGCGGTGAAGCCGCCGAGCCACAACAAGCCCTCGTCGCCGACCATGTCGCCAATGGCGGCCGCGGTGCTCCTTCTATTAATCAACATTGAGAGCCCCGTGACCGTGAAAACGATACCCAGCACGCGCCCGAGCACTAGTGCAGTGGCCATAGCTTTAAAAGTTACCTATTAAAAGGACCTATAGAAAGCATAGCACGTTTCTTTCGGCCTCCGCCGGGGTTATAACGGGCATCATCATGAAGAAAATTGTAGTAGTTGGTGGCGGCTCGGGCATCTTTAACGTCCTCAAAGGCCTTAAAAACTATCCCGTTACTCTGACGGCGGTCGTCACCTCTTTTGATAATGGCGGCAGCACGGGCGTTTTGCGCGACGAATTTGGCATGTTGCCGCCCGGCGATATCCGCCGGGCGCTCATCGCGCTTGCCCCCGAGACTGGCGACTCGACGCTCCGCGAGCTCTTTACCTACCGTTTTGAGCGCGAGAGCTCGTTGTGTGGGCACAGTTTTGGCAATTTGTTTCTCCAGGCACTCTGCTCAATCACGGGCAGCGACATTGGCGCTATTAAAAAAGCGGGCGAGATTTTAGGTATCAAAGGCACGGCCCTGCCGGTCTCGCTCGACGACGCACAGGTCTGTGCCGAGCTCATGAACGGGAAAATCATCAAAGGCGAGACCAATATCGACATCCCCAAACACGACGGCGCGCTAAAGATCAAAAAAATATATCTCGAACCAAGAGCAACCATCTACAACGAAGCCTACCAAGCCATCGTGGCGGCCGACCTCGTTGTTTTGGGGCCGGGCGACCTCTATACCTCGCTCCTCCCCAATGTATTAGTCGAAGGTTTTACCGACGCGCTCAAAAAAAGTCACGCCAAAGTGGTGTTTGTAACCAACCTCATGACCAAGTGGGGCGAGACCAACGATTTTGCCGCCTCGGATTTCTCGCGCGTGGCACTCTTATATCTCAAGCGAAAAAAATTTGACTACGTCATCTGCAACTCCTCGCCCTTGCGGGTAGCGCTTATTAAAAAATATGCGGGCGAGCATGCCTCGCCGGTGCGGATTGACACTGCCGCGCTTAAAAAATACGCGACACACGTTGTGTTGGCGGATGTCGCCAGCCAGTCGGACGTCTTGCGCCACGACAGCAAAAAACTCTCGCGTGCCATCCTCGACATCCGGTAATGGCAGAAATGCTATACTTCGGGCATGAAAGGATATGTAATAAATCTCGAGGAGCGCACGCTGGCGAATAATTATTTTAGGGAAGTGTTATATACCGACAAGAATGTGCAGTTAGTGGTGATGGCGCTGAAGCCCCAAGAGGATATCGGCGAAGAGGTGCACACACTTGACCAATTTATCCGCATCGAGAAGGGTGTGGGCGAGGCGGTGCTCGACGGTGTTTCGCACCCCTTGGCCGACGGCTCGGGCATCGTTATCCCGCAAGGCACGCGCCACAACATCATCAACACCTCGGCGACCGAGCCGATGAAGCTCTACACGCTCTACGCGCCGCCCGACCACAAAGATGGCCTCATCAACGAGACCAAAGCTGACGCGATGGCGAACGACGCGCCGTTTGACGGCACAACGAGCGAGTAATTATTTCTCAAATCGCCACTCGACCACATCGCCTGGCGAAACGATTGCGCTGGAGACCCCGAGCTCGGATCTTATTCCGTTTATATAGAGCGTCCAATACAGACCTCCTGCGTTTGGCGTGCCGTTGATTGATTCGATAAAAACGCCGAGCGAAGGGAACGTTTTGCTCGTGAAGGTAAAGCGTGTGGTCGAGGAAGCGATATGTTGCATTAAAGTGAGCACACTCTCGGGGGCTGGCGCGGGGTCGGCATAGGTGATGCCCGAGACGGTAAGTGATATCTTTTGTTTCAGATTTTCTTGCGTCGCAGGCGTGGCACGCGATTTTTCTACTGCATGATTAACGGTGGAAGTTGCAACCGGCAGAGCGGTTGGTAGGGTAGGAGTTCGTGCCGGCAATGGCGCAAAAAGCACCACGGCGGCTATAAGGCAGAGTAAGAGAAGCGCGGCCAGGGTGATCGCTCTAGCGCGCATAGGATGCGAAATAGCTTCGCAGGCGGGCAGGGGAGCGGAAGGCGGCGAGCACTCCAACCATGAGCGGCACATAGATAAGGTCTCCAATCATCATATTGCGTAAAAAAGGAACCCCCATCTCGTAGCAATACATGAGCCCCGCGAGGCTTTTGGCGTACCAGGGAGAGAAGGCCCACACCGCGAAATTGGTGGTAAGAAAGAAGAGGAGCGAAGAACTAATGGTCATAATGCCGACCGAAATCGCGCCAGGGTATTTTTTAATAAAGAGGCTTAAGATGCCGATAAATGCCCACGAGCCGTAGACGCACGCCATCATCCGCCAGTCGTAGCTACCCAGAAAGAAATCCGAGAAAAATACGGCGAGGAGTGGGACCAATATCGCCCACTTTTGGCGCAGATAGAGCGCGCTCCCGATAAAGACCGCAGTAAGCGGGGTCGCGTCGGGCAGGTGTGGCAAAAATCTCCCGGCGAGAGCTAGGATGAGGAGGCCAAGCGCGATAAGGATTTCTTGTTTTTTCATAGGTAGGAATCGATTATACTACAACCATGCTCTATACCCGAAGGGGGGATGACGGCACCTCGGGGCTCTTTGGCGGCAAAGGCCGTTTGCCTAAGGATTGCCCGCTTTTTGAGGCGCTCGGCACGGTGGACGAACTCAATTCGCTCTTGGGCGTGTGTTTTGCTAAGGCAGAATCAAATAAAAATGAAGAAATCGTTAAGCTCCTGCGCGCCTCGCAGGAAGACCTCTTCATTGTGCAGGCTGAGCTTGCCGGGGCTGACAAAAAGCTTGAACAGTCGCACGTTGACCGGCTCGAGGGGGAGATCGCAAAGCTTGAAGCGAGATTCGAGAATCCGAACTCGTTTATCATTGCCGGCGGCTCCGAGCTCTCGGCGCTCCTCGACTATGCGCGGAGCGTCTCGCGCCGAGCCGAGCGCCAGGTGCTCGCAGTGCAAAGTGATCATCCGACGAGCTCCGAGACACATAAATATCTCAACCGGCTCTCATCATTTCTCTACGCCGCGGCACGCTTTGCCGCCGCGAGTGCGGGTGTGGAAGAACAGAAACCTTCGTACTAATTATTTAGTGGGCACGACCATGTCGATGTCGCACACGCCGCCCACGCAGGCGAGCTCTTTCTTTTGTTCGGTCTCGTCGGTACGCTCGTAGGTAATGAGTTTTGAATAATCAATTGGCGGGAATTTTTCCACGAGCTCCTGGTATCTTTTTTTATCGATTGCCTCATACGGCGCCAATTGATAGACGTGGTCGAAGCGCGGCAAGAAGGAGAGGCCGCCGATGATGTCCCAATTTTTTTGCACCCAATCAACCACGGCGATCCACTCATCTTCGCCGACCGAGATGGTGGCCGAGGGATTATGCTCGGTGAAGTTTAGTTTCACATTCTTCCAGTACTCGAGCTGTTCGAGCGCGGAGAAATCATCTTTAAACTTTGAGTTGTCGGGCGACTCGACGGGGAATTCCAAAACATAGGTGCTCGCGTTATCGACGGTCTGGCCGACCTCGGGATAGTACGGGACCCCTTGGTCGCGGAGCATCTTAAAGAGCGAGTCGGTCGTCGAGATGCGCACGCGGCGGATGTAGTACTTGGAGTGGCGTGGGTGGATACCCGAGGAGCAGTTGAGAGTCTGCGAAGTGGTCCCTGACGGCTTGACGGCGGTTATCGCGGTAGAAGGATTGATGCCGAAGCGTCTGGCGTAGGTGGCGTTGGTTTTTACGGTGGCGTCGCGCATGGCGCGCAGGGTCTCCGGCTCGCGCACGGCCGGGCTATCCCATTGGCCGGTAATCGAGACGCCGAGGAGCCGCTCATCTTCGCAGCTGTTGCGCCACTCTCTGGAGATGTAGCGGAATTTTGTCAGCGACGACTGATAGGTGCCGAGGATTGCGGCGAGGCGCGCTTTGCGCACCAGGCTCTCGTGGGTGTCGTCGAAACGGGCGATAACCTCCGAGAGGTTGCAAAACTGCTTAGATTGCAAGATTATTTCGCCGCAGGGGTTGGTGCCGACCGAGCCCTCAACCACGCCGTCTTCGCCGATAAAGCCGATTTTTTTGAAGTGTTCGATGCGGCGCTTCGGCATGGTGTTGACGAGTGCGCCGCGGTTGAATATCCCGCGCTCGCCGGAGCCGCTTTTCATGAGTGCGACCCACTCCTCCATGAGCTCGGTGTTGGAGGGTCGCTCGTCGTAGACCGCTGAATTGTTAGCGACCATACGTTGAGGCTCGGTCATAAAGAACTGGCCCTTCTTTGCATCGCGCAAGTCGGTATCATCGAGATCCGAAAGTGAGATCATTGCCGTGCGGCGCACACCACCAGCCACCACGCACTCGCCGATCTTGCAGATAATGTCATGCGCGTCGATAGGACGCAGGCGACGGCCCTGCCGCCGCAGAATTTTCTCACGCGCGAAGTTAAGGAGCGAACGCAAAGGCTCGGGGCCGGAGGCTTTGCCGCCCATCACTTTAAGCCGCGCGCCGGCCGGGCGGATCTGCGAGTAATCGAATTCAATGTCGGTGCCGCCGTACCAGGTGGTGAGGCCGAGGGTGAGCGCGTCGCACCAACCCTCTTTGGAGTCGGCGATTTGGTGCACCGGCAACTTCTTTTTGAGTTTCGCTTGTTTTTTAATTTGCGGGAGTTGCTCGATGTTCTGGCTCTCCACCGCAAAGCCGACGCCGCATCCTTGCATCGAGAGATACATAACCTCGGCGAAGTCTTCAATCTTGACCGGCGCGGTAAAGGTGCAGTTATAGGCGCAGGTGTTACAGCGGCGCGCCGGGTCTCCTGCGAACTGCATAAGCCGCATCGAAGGCATCACCTCTTGCTTCAAAATAGCTTCGCGCAACTCCGTGTACTCCGCCTCGGTCAATTTCTCGGCGAGATTTTCTTTCATGAAGGTGATGTAGCGGTCGACGGTCTCCACCCAGGTTTCGCGACGATTCTCGCTCTCTATCCAGCGCGCATAGGTGCGCAGGTAGACGAATTCGCCGAGCGGATTGTTTTTGAAATATTTTTTGCTCTCCTCGGCGAGCTCGCGCACGCGCTCGGGCACCTCGCCTTGGAGTTCGCGCATACGAGTGCGCTGTGCGCGGTAGAGGATGTAGGCCTTGGCGGTCGCGGGGAGATCCTGCGCCATCAATTCTTTCTCGACTTCGTCCTGCAGGCCTTCAACCGTGGGGAGAAAATGCCGGTCGTCCTTCTTTATGGTGGCCAATCTTTTGGTGATGGCGGCGGCGACCGCGGCGGCGGCTTTTTCGTTAAATTCGCCGGCGGCTTTCATCGCTTTGCCGACTGCGATCTCTATTTTTTGCGCATCAAAAGGCACTTGTGAACCGTCTCGTTTAATAATGTAAGCGATCCCTGCAGGATGTTTGGTGGGCATACCGAGTAAGTTTAGCAAATACCAATCTATAGTACTCGTGAACGTGCCTCTGTGGGGGAGAAATCTTGGGGACAAGAGACGCGAGAACAAATTTTATGACTGCGCTAGTGCCAAAAGATGTACTCGCCGGGCGCCAGCGCGCAGGAGCGCGCGCTCGGCTTCGGCCAAGGTGGCCCCGGTGGTCGAGACGTCGTCAACCACCACGCATACGCGGTGCTTTATGCGCTGGGAGTCGGCCACCATACTTCCGCGGACATTCACGAGCCGTTTTCCTCGCGGGAGTTCTTGCTGGGGCTGGCAGAGGCGTTCCCGCGAGAGCGCCGAGGGCAGATAGTCAAAAAAAGCCCTAGCTTCAAGGTCTTTTTGGGCAAGGGCCTTGAGTGCCGCTTCGCACAAGAGCTCGGTTTGGTTGTGCCCGCGCGCCTTACGGCGCGCGGGATGCATCGGTACGGGGATAAGTGCCAGACTCCCGAGCTCATCTTGGGCGATATCCACAAGCGCGTCGGCTACAATCGCTCCGGCTAGTTCTGCGGCGCGCGTGTTGCGATGATATTTAAGCTCCCACACCAAGGCGCGCACCCTGTCGTCGCGGTAGGGGAGCAAGCCTTCGTCGTGATTGGGCGAGACCAAAAGTTCTACTTCTTCAAGCGAAAGCTCGCGCACCGCGAGCGCGGTGGCGCGTGGCGGCGCAATGAGGTCGAGAACCCGCTCAAGAAGTGAGGCGAGTGTTTGCATGATGGTATACTAAACCATTAGTTCTCTATGGCCTTCTCGCTACCATCTCTTTTCTCAAAAGAAGCTAAAAGCGCTGTTGGCGTGGATATCGGCACGTCGGCTATTAAAGTCGTACAATTGCGGCGCGACCACGGCCACGTCGTCCTTGAAACGTATGGCGCTTTGGCGCTCGGGCCCTATGCGGGGGTTGAAATTGGCCGCGCCACCTCACTCCCCGCCGAGAAGCTCGCCGAGGCACTGAAAGATATTATCAGGGAGGCTAATGTGACGGTAAAAGATGCGGCTATCGCCATACCCTACTCCTCAAGCCTCATCTCTATCCTCAAATTGCCGGCGGCCGTCGAGAACCAGCTGGCGCAAGTGGTGCCGATTGAGGCGCGCAAATATATCCCCGTGCCGATAAGCGAGGTGCAAATGGATTGGTTTGTCGTGGGCACCGATGGCAAAAAAGGCGACCCGGCCGCCAAGATAGAAGTTTTGTTGGTCGCTATCCACAACGACACCATTGCGAAGTTCCGTACTATTGGGAGCTCGGCGGAGCTGAACGTCGCGTTTTTTGAGATTGAGGTATTCAGTGCTACGCGCGCGGTGCTCGACCGCGGTATCGCGCCCATTGCCGTGGTGGATATGGGGGCGGCCACCACCAAATTTTATGTCGTCGAGCGCGGGCTTATCCACGAGAGCCATATCATCAACCACGGCGCCCAGGATCTCACGCTGGCGGCCTCGCGTGCTCTCGGCCTCACCGTCGCGCAAGCTGAGGAATATAAACGACATTTGGGCCTCACGAAGGCGTCCGGCGGCGTGCCGGTTGAGGGCCACCCCCAGCTTGCCGCCTCGCTCGAGCTCTCACTTTCGCCGCTTTTCTCGGAACTTTCGCGCACCATCGCCGCCTACGAAACTCGCACCAACCAGACGCTCTCCTCAATAGTCTTAACCGGCGGCGGTGCCACCATTAAAGGTTTGCGTGAATATGCTCAAGGGCTCGTTCAGACCGAGATTCGCTTTGCCGACCCCTTTGGCAAAACGCAGTCACCCGCATTTCTCGAAAATATTCTCAAAGAAGCGG
>CAIUOD010000028.1 GCA_903900775.1 Candidatus Adlerbacteria bacterium
AGTATACCGCGCCTTAATGAGCGACGTTCTTTTGAGCCGGTAGCGTTGTTGGCGGGCCAGAAGGAATTGATTTTGTTGCTGAACTCTTGGGCCACAAGAGCCACACCGAGAGCGCGATACAAGCGAGCGCAATACTCAAGAGCACAATGTTTGCCTGGGATTCGCTTTTGACTATGTTCCTCGCAACGAGAAAACCGATAATGCCCCGGGAGGTGTTGGGCGCGCGCTCAACAAAACGAGACGCTGGTTTTTGTTTTTGTACGCGCGCCAACTCTGCCTGGATGCGCGCCAGCTCTGCCGCCGTTTCATCCTGCGGGGGTTGCCCTGCGGGTGGCGGCGCGATTATTGCTTCGGGGTGCTCTATCGCTAAAAATCCCGCCGCGATATCTTGGGCGCTCCAGCCTGCCTTGCCAAGCGCAGCCTCGATGTCGGTTTTTGAAAACCCGGCACCCTGGTTTTGGCGAATGTAATCAAGGAGCGTTTGCGAGGGCATGGCTATTTATTTGCTTCGGCGAAAAGCGCGCGGTACTCGGCGGCCATATCGGGCGCATTTAAAAGATCCGAGCCGCAGACGAAGCGGCTGGCGCCTGCGCGCGCCAGCGCGCGGATATTCTTGAGCGAGACACCGCCGTCTACCTGGATGAGGAGCTCGGGATAGCGGGCCGCGAGCTCTCCCACGAGCGCGAGCGCGCGCTCGTCGAATGGTTGGCCTTGAAAGCCGATTTTCTCGATGCCCATCACTTGTACGAAGTCGCAGAAATCGACAAAAGGTTCGAGCTCCTCGGCCGCCGCGCCACAGCTGAGAGCAATGCCGACCGGTATATGAAAATCCTCTCCCACCTGCTCGTTATTTTCAAAAAGTTCCTGGGCCGCCTCGCGCGCGCCCTGGCTCCCCGCGTGGAGCACGATGCCTTGGGCGCCCGCGTCGATGAATTGCCGCACCTGACGCTCGGGGTGCTCGAGCATGAGATCAAATTGAAAGTCGAGCTGATCCCAAAAAGGCAAGCCTTCGTCGCCGAGGCATATCCGCTCGAAACGCGCTTCGTCGCCGTAGGGCCAGCTTTTGTTCGGCGCGAAGGCGCCGTCCACAACATCGATCTGCACCATGCGCGCGGTGCCCGCCACGCGCTCAAGCTCTTCGGCGAGCTCATCGAATTTTTTGGATAGCAGAGCGGGGAGTATTTCTACCATACTTAGATGTGATCGAGTTTTTGGATGCGCCGCAGGTGCCGCTCTTCGTTCGAGAACGGCGTCGCCAGCCAGAGTGCGAGCGCCTTCTCTGCCTCCTCTTCAGTCAAAAACTGAGCGCCGAGCGAGAGGATGTTGGCATCGTTGTGCTCGCGCGAGAGCTTTAAAATCTCCTCATCCCCGCCATAGTAGACCGCCGCGCGGGCGCCTGCTACACGATTGGCCGCCATCGCCTCGCCTTGCCCCGAGAACCCCACCAGGACACCAAAAGAGTCTTTATTTTGAGCCACTTTTTGGGCAAGCGGGGTGCAGAAGTCGGGATAGTCGTCCCCCGGGTCGAGTGCCGCGGGCCCCGTATCCTCAACCTCAAAACTCTTATTCCTCAAAAAATCCGCCAGCGCGTTCTTGAGCGCAAACCCCGCGTGATCCGATGCCAGGAAAATCCGCATACCTTTATATATGTGCGGCCAGGCGCGCCACATGCTCGACGAGCGCGTGGGTATAGCCCATCTCGTTGTCGTACCACGCCATCACCTTTACCAAATTGCCGTCAATAACGCGCGTGAGTGAGAGGTCGGCAATCGAAGCCTGGGCCGAGCCCAAGATGTCGCTTGAGACGAGCGGCTCTTCGGTGACGGCGAAGACCGGCTTCCACCGCTCCTCGCCTGCCGCTTTTTTGAGAATTGCATTTACCTCCTCGACGCTCGTGCCGCGTTTGGCGATAAAAGTGACGTCGGCAATCGAGCCCGCAATGACCGGCACGCGCAGAGAAATGCCATCAAACTTCCCTGCCAAATCAGGAATCGCTTTGGTGACCGCAATCGCCGCGCCGGTTGAGGAGGGCACGATGTTGTGCGCGCCGGCGCGCCCCTCGCGAAAATCTTCTTTACCTTTTGCTTTCTTTACCGGGCCGTCTACCAATGACTGCGAAGCGGTGTAGCCGTGCGTCGTGGAGAGCACCGCCTTCTCTATCCCGAGCGCCTCGTTCAAAATTTGCATCACGGGACTCGCGGCATTAGTGGTGCACGAGGCGTTTGAGGTGATAACGCAATTTTCAAATTTATCGTCGTTGATGCCGACGAGAATGGTGCCGCCCACGACACCCTCAGGCGCCTCATCTTTGACCGGCGCGGTGATGACGACGCGCTTCGCGCCCGCATCGAGGTGCGCTTTGGCCTTCTCGAAACTAGTGAAGAAACCGGTCGACTCGACGACCACATCTACGTTGAGATCACCCCACGGCAATTTGCTCGGGTCGGCTTCGGTATAGAGCGGTATTTTTTTGCCCGCCACCACCAGTGCACCTTGTTCGGCCGAGACCTCAAACTTTGCCTGGCCGTAGACGCTGTCGTATTTTAATAGATAAGCAAACTGTTCAGCCTCGCCCAAGTCATTAATCGCCACAATCTCCATATCGGGCCGGCCCTCCGCCACCCGCAAAAACGCCCGCCCGATGCGCCCAAACCCGTTTATCGCTATGCGTGTCATATATAAGGAGTATAACACTGCTTGACATGCAGGGTTGAGTGTATATACTTGAGTTATAAAGTTCCTCCAATTTCTGGAGGCGTTGAGAAACCCCGCCCTGTGCGGGGTTTCGATTGTATAAGAGTAACAAGATGAGATCGTACCGCTTCGAAATCTCGATTCGGCAACTCGTACAGTACGCGGCTTAAACGCTTGACGCTGACCAAGCGTATCTGCGCGAGAATGAGCGACACCTTCTCTCCAGACGGATCGGTGAGATTGAAATAAAAATCATACGGCTTCTGCTTGCTTGAGAGCGGAACCGCCCAAAACATTTGGTTGTTAAATTTCTTTACAATAAGTACCGGCCTGCTGAAATTATCTCCGCCACCGTTTTGTTCAAAACCGAGATTTCTACCTAACGAGCACATCCAGATCTCTCGCTCCCGCGGCAAGAGAGTCGAGACGGGCTCGCTTAGTTCCAACCGCTTCTTAATCTCATTCCATCTATCAAATTCTTTTTCCATACTTTTTATTGAGTCGCTGCTACCGGGGCCGGGGTTGGGTCTGGTGTTGTTGGGGCGCTCGCGGCGGGGTCAGGAGCCGCGGGAGTAGCCGGGGTAGCGTCAGCGGCGGGAGTTATAGGTGTCGTGTCGCCACTTGTTGTGCCGCTGGTATCACTAGACGAAGCACCGGAGCCGGTATCGGCCGCCCCGCCTGTATCGCTACTCCCCGCCCCCGCGCTTGGGGTAGATGAATCTCCCACCCCCGAGCTACCTGAGCCGCTCGGAGCTGCGCCACCGCCCGCAGAGGCACCGGCCGCCTGCCCCGCCAAAAGCGCCGAGAGCTGGTCGCCGGTGATGCAGACCTCGGTGCCGTCGGATTTCTTCACGCAGAGGTCGTTGGTGTGCACCTCGTGGGCAAAGAGCTTGCCGATGCCGTTCCCGGCACTCCCGAGCCACGCAATGAGATTAGATTTAAAGTCGCCCGCGATGTGCGCGATGCCCTGCACCGCGCCGATAATCGGCGCGATGAGGCCGGTGTAGTTGAGGCCGAGCGTGCCGTCGGGCGTGAGCGCGGTTGCCGAAGTGGTCGAGACTAATTGCGGGAATGATTTCTGCACATCCTGCGCGATGAAGCCGAGCTGGCTGCCCTCGCCGAACATACCATTGACCCAGGTGAACGAGACTGGGTTGAGCGAGTCGATAGCCGAAAGCGAGCTTGAGAAATCAAGCACCTGGATATTGGTCTTGAGGCGCTGGTCGGAGTTCTGGGTCAGCGCGCCCGCCAAGACGGCGTGCCCATCGTCGTACACTTGGAACTCAGTCGTCGAAGCACTATTCACCACGTTAAACGCCGTGGTGTTTGCACTCGTGTCCGCTCCCCATACCGAGAGTTTGGTGTACGGGGTGGTGGTGCCAATGCCGACGTTGCCGTTATCCATTATCCTCATTTTTTCCGTCAACGCGCTGTTGGTAAAGGTAGAGAAAGAAATGTCGCTATCGCCCGCTACAGAACGATTCGTCCTTGTGAGGCGGATTTGCGCGAGCGTGCTCGGTGCAGTCAATGAAGCAGAGCTAGTGAGGTTGATGTCGGAGAAGCTGTTGGCACTACCCGACGTATTTTGTATAAGCAGGGTGTTTGGATTTGTTCCAGCAGTAGCTGTGACCATTACGTGTAATGCTTCCAGCGGAAGTGCTGTCCCAATGCCCACATACCCATTATCCAATACCGAAAGGAGCGTCGTCGACGCCGAGTTCACGACATTAAACGCCGTAGTATTGGCCGAAGTATCCTTGCCCCACACACTCAAGCGAGAGTAAGGAGTGGCGGTACCGATGCCGACGTTGCCGCCGGAGCTGATGCGCATAACCTCAGTACCACTGTTTTGCCATGAGTATCCACTGCCTTGGTTGCCATTAAATTGGAATAGACCGGTAGAAGCGTTGCGGCCAAAATCGAAGTAAAATGCTCCTGTTTGCTCGGAAACGCGTATTTGAGTAGTCGCGCTATTGGAGATCTGCAATGTATTGCCCGGTGTGGTGGTGCCGATACCTACATTGCCGTTGGTGCCAGATATTGTCATGTAGGGATTTGCTCCATTGTTCATACTGAAGAGCATCGAGGTGTTGTTGAGAGTGGTGGAGGCGCTAATCCACATGTTTCGACTTCCTTGTGCCTCAAGACGTAAAATCGGCGAGAAATTAGTTGCGGCACTGATGTCAATGTAAGCGTCCCCTGTAGAGGGTCTCACGTCGAAAAGATACGCTGGATTAGTCGTCCCCACTCCCACAGTTCCATTGTCATTCACCGCAAACAGCGTCGTTGAAGCACTATTCACCACGTTAAACGCCGTAGTGTTTGCGCTTGTGTCGCTACCCCACACACTCAAGCGGGAGTAGGGGGTTGTCGTCCCAATCCCAATATTCCCCGTGCTCACATTTGTCCCCTCGCCGTTTATCCCTGTCCCAAAAATCAAATTACCAATGTTGAGCTGGTTGGAGCCGTTTATAGAAGGGAGTGCGATGTCATAACCAAGCGCGATGTTGTTGCTTCCCGTTGAAGTGGTGGAGCCGGTGTTCCATCCGAGCGCGATATTGTTGTTGCCTGTAGTGTTGGAATAGCCCGCATTTTGACCAAAAAACACGTTATTGCCACCTGACGTGTCGTTATAGCCCGCATTGTTCCCCACAATGGCATTTTGAAGGCCAGTCCCGCTTCCTGCCAGGGCAAACGTCCCAATAGCGACGTTTGCCCCCCCGTGAGCAGACATGGCGCTGTAGCCGACAGCGACCGCATTGTTAGTCCCGGCATTGGTGGACAAAGCCGCATAGCCCAGAATGGTATTATTTGTAGAAGCGCCAGCAAGCGCCGCTCCTGCTTGATTGCCTACCACGGTGTTGGAAGCCCCCGAAGCTATCTTTGCGAGCGCCGAGAGGCCAATCGCCACGTTATTTGTACCGGTTGTCGTCGTGGCGGCTCCAGCTGAATAGCCAACAGAGAGATTGGAGAGCGTCGAAGAGGACATAAAGACCGTCTGTCCCCCTATTTTGTATCCCGACCCCGAATCGGTGTTGATGAAGCCCGAAACATCAAGCGCGTAGGAGGGAGAGGTGTTGCCAATCCCGACGTTGCCACCACCGGATTGAAGAATCAAATTGTTCCACGCACCCAGACCAGAACTGTAAGCTCCGATTCTACCGTAGGTATTTCCGCTAGAAGCGCCAAAATCAAACAGCATACCCGAGCCAACACCACCGCCAACTACAAGGTCACTGTTTCCTAATAAAGTGTTCCCTGTTCCACCAGAAGAATTTAGGACTGTTTGTCTGTAACCCGTCGGCAACGTCCCAATCCCCACATTCCCGCTATCATTCACCGCAAACAGCGTGGTAGAAGCCGAGTTATTAACCGAGAAGGCGGTAGTGTTTGCGCTTGTATCTGCTCCCCACAC
>CAIUOD010000029.1 GCA_903900775.1 Candidatus Adlerbacteria bacterium
GTGCGCGCTTTAATCTCTTTGGCAAAATCGATAGCTTCCGACATCTTCATCCACGGCCCGGCCACCGGTAGCGCCAAGATATCAACCGGCTGGCCTGGATTGTGAAAGTTGTCCCCGGGGAAATAAAATTTATCGGCGATCATATAACCCGCGTTCTCCACAAGGCCCATGGTGTCATAGATGGGCGCGTGCTCGCGGCCGAAGCCTTCAATTTTTACTCTCCCGATGTTGGCTTGCTCGCCGTCGCCCACCCGCGTGTAGACAATTTCCTCCGCTTCAAGCAACTTCCCCACTGAGCCGTTGGTAATGATGGCCGCTTGCGGATTATTTTCTATCACCTGCTTGAGCGACTCAAGATGATAATGGTCGGCGTGCTCGTGAGTGATGAGTATCGCATCGACATCTTTCAATACATTCTGCGCGGTGGTAAAACTCCCGGGGTCGGTCAGGAGGCGCATGCCTTCAACTTCGAGCAATAAACAGCAATGCCCAAATTTAGTGATTTTCATCCGGCCAGTATACCAAATGACCCAAAAACGCTGGTGATTTCTTTGCTTGACAACCGTACGCTCTATTATAAAGTGGTGTGGGAAATCGGGACGAACTCGGTTTCTATATGGGGGTAAAGAAAATGAAAGCCCTTATTCCAGTGGCCGTAGCCACGGCCGCCTGGCTCATCACTACGGCGATCGCAGTGACGGGGTGGCGCGCGCTTTTCTACTTTTCGCTCGCGATCAGCGCCGCCATCACGTGTTTCGTTATGGTCCGGCTCGACGGAGACAGGGGTGAGGCGCAGGTTGCCTCGCTACCACAACTCCACCGGACGGCTACCGGTAATTGATCTGCGACAAGGGCGGCCCAAGCGTTAGCTGCCGCCCTCGTCATCCCGCATCCTGGATTCCAGATGCGGGTTTCGTCTTTTTATAGATTCGTTTTATTTCACTATCCACCAGCCGGCGAAGATTGCGACAAAAAGTGATGCGAGTGTGGCCGCCCACAAAACAGTGACTTCAAAATTGAGTTGCGACTCGCGATTTTCTACCTCGCGCAGCGAGCGCCCAGCCGCCACATAATATGCTGCGCCACTTCCAGATTGTACTTTTACTAAAACGACTGCCTGCCGCACATCAGTTTGTGGCTGCCAGGTGACGCGCGTCTCCTGCATACCGTTTATAACGTATGTTTTGTTTGGCAGCCATGTCGAAGTATTAAACAATCCCACAGGGAGTTGTGGCGGCTCGTTATTAAGTTGCCCCGAATTTTCAAGCGGCTTGCCCGCGCTGTCATAGATAGCGAGCCAGGGCGACAAACTATTTTTTATATCCACGAGTGTTGCCCCGCGCGGCGCAAGCGCGGCTGGCACTTCGCCTTGAGCCAACCCCGCGGCCGCGTCCTCGGCCATTTGGATCTGCGGATCGTTCGCGCCCTGCCGTAAATCCTGCTGTACCGCCACACTCACGAGCGCGCAGAGGCCCGTGACCGCGAGCGCCGAATAAAGCCACCATAGTATCGGCGTGAGCCAAGTGCAATCTTTCATATACCTACCTGTAACATCGGTCGCGATCTAAAAGTTATGCCGTCGGGTCGGGATATGCTCGGTAGACGTCTTCGATATCGGCTAAAACCTCGGGCGGTAGGGGTTGAGAACCTACCTCGATAACCTCTTTGAGTTGCGCGACACTCGTGGCGCCAAGAATAGCGCTCGTGGTGAAAGACCGTGAAGCCGCAAAGGCCACCGCCATAGCCGCAGGCGAGAGCCCATGTTTTTTTGCAACGGCGATGTATTTCTCGATAGCGGTTTGTGCGCGCGCAGGGTTATAGCGCTCTGCATTGCGCGTATAGAGCGTGAAGCGTGCGCCAGCTGGTTTCGCTCCACCGAGATACTTACCGGTGAGTGACCCCATCGAAAGCACCGAGTACGGCAAGAGCCCTATATTTTCGCGCAGGCACATTTCAGAAAGACCGACTTCGAACGTGCGATTGATGAGCGAATATTGATTCTGGATCGTCGAGATGTGCGCGAGGCCTCTTTCGCGCGCGAGACGCAGATATTCCGAGATGCCCCACGGCGTTTCGTTAGAGACACCGATGGCGCGCACCTTCCCCTCCTTCATCAGCTCCGTAAGCGCCGAAAGCGTTTCTTCAATCGGCGCACCATCGAGACGACGGTCGACTTCAACGACACCGCGCGGCCCCCAGAAATTCGCCCGGCGATCGGGCGAGTGTACTTGATAAAGATCAAGATAATCGGTGCCAAGACGTTTAAGCGAGCCTTCGATAGCGGCGCGAATCTCCACGCGGGTGAGGCCGTTGGCTTCTCGCGTGCCTATCGAACCCTTTTGATGACCGCTGGCAACCTTGCTAGCAATAATTAAATTCTTTCGCTTGCCGCTTTTTTTGAGCCACGAGCCGAGATATTTTTCGGTTGTGCCTTGCTTATCCTTCTCGGGCGGGACAGGATAAATTTCTGCGGTATCGATAAACGTGATACCGCTCTCCACGGCGTAGTCGAGTTGTTCGTGCGCTTGCGTTTCGCTATTTTGCTGGCCCCAATTCATCGTGCCCAGGCACAAACTACTTACTGTGATATCGGTGCCGGGGATTTTTTTCTCTTGCATAGACCCACTATAACATTTTGCCACTCGTGCTTAATATTTTTGAAAAACTATGGCACCAATTTAGCAAGCGAGAAGGCGGCGAGCCCGGCGAGCGCGCCCACGACGACCGTCTGCGCCATACCGCGCCACGGATGCTCCATGATGAGCCGTCCGCGGATGTAGCCAAAAATAAGGAGTGCTACGAGCGTCACGCCAACTGAATATATGAACGCCAACCCCACATCGTTTTGCAAAA
>CAIUOD010000030.1 GCA_903900775.1 Candidatus Adlerbacteria bacterium
AGATCTACCGCTCTATCCACTACTACAATACTGAGCGCATACACTCCGCTCTCAAGATGCCGCCTGCACAATTCGAAAAAACGCACTTACAAACACTCCGACTCGGTGTCTAACAAATGGGGTCCTTTACAGTTTCTACAACGATTAGCCTAGCTCGCCGAGCCAAGACTCTCTTTGAGAGTTCTGAACCGGCCGAAAAACGGGTCATTTTGAATCTCCTACTTCAGAACCCGACCTTAAACGGAAAAAAGCTAGAGTTTACACTGAAAAAACCATGGGATGTGGTACTAGAATTTGCTACTACCCCTAACTGGCTCCGGCGGTAGGACTCGAACCTACAACCAACTCCTTACACGTTGTCCCTCATTACTGAGGGCGTGGACTATATCATCATCCGTTCTGGATGCGAGGCGCTTCGCTCGGCAACCTGCCGAGCTACTCCCTTGCGGGATAGTCTCTACACCTTCCCCAACCTGGTGCTGGGGCTTGGCTCGGGATTGCCCTTCGATTTGCATTGAAGGGTTTCCCCGAATTCACCTCGTTTGTCAATCCAAATTCCTTTGGAAAGCTGCGTTACGCCACAGGGAGCTGCTCTACCATTGAGCTACACCGGAATATTCTCGAACAGGAATATCATACATTAGTTTGTATTCTTGGGGAAGTATTTCAAAAGAGGAAAAGAAATGCATCTTGGTCTGCAAAAACTGCCACACCGAAATTGAGGCAGGAGTTACCTCAATCTAAAAGTCCTACCGCCGGAGCCAGCGAGACAGAGCGGATATTGTTTTGAATTCACGTCAAAACCATTGGTACCGTTTTATAATCACCTAATATGTAGCATTGGGAGAGGACCATGCGTGATGATCGTCCAGCAGAAGAGAGGTCGTTAGCCTGGCTCGTGCGGGAGTTCTGCGTGAGGTGCACGGCAGTGCTGGGTCGCAGGCCTTCGGCTCGGGTGGCAGTGGTTCGGCACTCTGGATCACTGCATAGGGAGTCGCCTGGAGCAGTACTCCTGCCCACGGCCACAAGATGCCGGGATCAATTCGAGGATAGGTTAAGATCGAGAATGGCGTCAAATATCAGTTAGCGTATCGCGATTGATCCGCAAGGCACTCGCGCGGGCCGTCCCAGACCACTGGGACGGCTCCTTCTTTTTAGACGTCGCACCTAGCGAAGTGATTGGATGAGTTCCCACTTGGCGCTGAGGATCACGCCGAAGGCAAGTGGGATGAAGATGAAACCCACGAGCCAGCCCACGACGGGGATGAGCCCGAGGATGGCATACGCGACGACTCCCACGAGGACGCTCTTCCACGAGACTTCGTAACCCGCGCCTTTTCTCATAAACCAGCCGTATACGAGCGAACCGAAAATAATCGGCGCGATGAGGGCGCTGAAAATGACGAGTGCCGCATAGCTTAAGATACCGATAATCCCGAGCGGCAGGCCGACGACGGTTATGCAGACCACTATCGAGACAATCGGGAAGAGAATTATCGCCGCGAGGCCTTTGAAGAAGCCGAGCACTGGCCTGGTGTAGGCGGCCTCGACCAGCCCCACGGTGTAGCGATTCATCAGCCACGCGAGCAGGAGCCCCACGACGAGCACCATCAACATCTTCAAGAAGAACCAGAGGGTGAAGAGCCCCACGAGCATAGCGTTGATATCTTTATGCGTGGGCGTAGCGGTCGGGAGGTACTCTACGTGCCCCACTATTTTGGCAGCCGGATCAATCTGTGCTGGCGCCGGCGAGTGATAAGTGAAGGTGCCGTTCACAACCGCCTTACTGCCGAGGATTACTTTCTGTGCATAGACCTCGACATGCCCCGCCACCGGCGCATTGATGGTGACCGTCCCGCCTGCCGCGAGGATGTCGCGGCCAACTTTGCCCTCAATCTGGATATCGCCACCCGCGGCGACGACATCCTTCCCCACCGCGCTGGTGATCAAGACTGTGCCGCCCGCCGCACGGACCGACTGCCCCACTGCCCCCGTGAGCGCGAGATTGCCGCCCGCCACCTGCAAAGCGCCGTCAACCGCGCCAGTCACGAGTATCGTGCCGCCCGCGGCTATGAGGTCGCCGTGGACAGTGCCCGCATCAATAAGATTGCCTCCAAAAAGATACAGATCGTCCGCCACCACATCGCCCGAGGCGAGCGACTGCGTCTTGCCGGTGCGGAGATCCGCTGCGAACGCGAGCGAAGGCACCAAGAGCCCGAGCGCAAGGAGACCAAACACTATTTTTTTCATATGCGATTAGCTATATATAAATAATAATCCCTGCCCATAATTCTACACCTTAAAAGGGGCGTATCGTGTGAGCGATTTCTGCGGCGACCACCGAGAGCGGGCGTTCGGCATCGAGCGGGGTGGCGCCTTTTTGGATCATCTCGTCATCAAATGTTTTTTGCCAATCGAGAATCCGCTTTTGCTCGGCGGGATGTTTGCCAAAATCGTTATCATCCCTTTGTTGTATACGGGTGACGATAGTCTCTGGTCGACACTGCAGGACAAAAAACTTGTCGAATAAATCGAGGCATTCGTCCTGATTTGCCGGACAGCCGACCACGACCACATCCCCCGCTATTCCAATCATTTTCTTAAGCCGCTCAATATCGCAAACCCAATCGTGCGCCTCGTGCCACTCATCGCTACTGCCTGGCTCCAAACCGACAGTCTCGTGAGTATATTTATTTTCCCAATGGCAGAGGTTGTCATCAATATCGATGGCTTTAATTCCCTGGGCAGAAAGTGCTTTAGCTATGCTCGACTTCCCTGTCCCCGAATTGCCAGTTATATACATTTTCACAAGCACAGATTACCACACGGCTCCCCCATGGGCTCTTGGGGCGTGCTAGCATGAGGCGGGAGCAACAGGAGGAGGCGGTGAATAATCTCGAGTTGAGACTATGGCTGGTCGCGGTGTTACTCTCGGCAGGCTTGGCCGTAGCGGTTGTCTATCCGAATAGGGATGAAGTCGTGATGACGCCGACCGAGCAGTACAGGAGGTCGGTATCCATCATGCACAACACTCTGCTGTGGGTAGTACCAGAGATCCTACGGTGAACCGTTCAACCAAGAAGCCGCTCGGCTCCGGTTGAACGGTCTTCTTGTTTTTGTATGAATCCGATCAAGACCACGTGTATTCGACAAATTATTTAAAATATGGCACTATAGATAACAGCACAGGAGGAACTTGCGATGACTAGAGAAGAGGCCGTGAACGGACTCGCGCAAGATATGCACTGTATCTTGCGCCGCCACCTCGATGCGAAGA